>NZ_JBFRDL010000002.1:0-223073 GCF_052113525.1 Rhodococcus sp. TAF43 | reverse complement strand
TCTCGGTGGTCCGCTCCTCAAGGATGTCGCCGGGCTGTCGCTGACGAAGCTGTTCGTCGGCAGCGAGGGCACGCTCGGCATCATCACCGAGCTGACGCTGCGGCTGATCCCGGCGCAGCCGCCGGCGTCGACGGTCGTCGCCTCGTTCGACTCGGTAGAGGCCGCGGCCGACGCCGTCCTCGCGATCACCCGCAAGATCCGGCCCGCGATGCTCGAGTTCATGGACCACGCGAGCATCAACGCGGTCGAGGACTCGATCCACATGGGCCTGGACCGCAATGCCCGGGCGCTGCTGCTGGCGCAGTCCGACGCCCCCGGCGCCGCGGGCGCACAGGAGATCGAGACCATCGTCGCGGCGTGCGAAAAGCACGGCGCCACCGAGGTGTTCGCGACCGACGATCCTGCTGAGGGCGACGCCTTCACCGCCGCGCGACGATCCGTCTTCCCCGCGGTCCAGGCGATGGGCAGCCTGCTACTCGAGGACGTCGGCGTGCCGATGCAGGAACTGCCGCGGCTGATCACCGGGGTCGAGGCGATCGCCGAGGACTGCGACGTCCTGATCTGCACCGTCGCCCACGCCGGCGACGGCAACACCCACCCCCTGATCGTCTTCGACCCCACCGACCCTGACATGACCGACCGCGCCCACACCGCCTTCGCTCGTGTCATGGAGCTGGCAATCGCCCTGGGCGGCACCATCTCCGGCGAACACGGTGTCGGACGACTCAAGCGTGACTGGCTTCCGGGGCAGCTCGGCGAGGACGTCATGGACCTGAACCGGCGGATCAAGAACGCGCTGGATCCGCTGGGAATCCTCAACCCTGGCGCAGTCCTGTCCTGACCCCACGTTCTACAGCGGCGCCCCGAACGACGCGCGTTGCGCCAGGGCAAGGTCGACCACCCGCACCGCGAGATCCACGCGGTCGGGTAGCGGACCGGTCAGCAGCACCCACGACCGCCCGGTCGCCGTCAGCGCGTCCTCGAACCACCGCGTCATCTCGGCACGCACATGCTCGCCGTCGCGAATGCCGTCCTGCACGAAGGGCACGCCGGCGTGATCGGTGAGCAGGTAGAGCGCGCGCCGGTCGGTCACGCCCTCCCAGGCGCGCCTGCTGTCGGTTCCGAGGTAGCGCCGCTCCCAGACGGTGGTGGCGAAACTGTCGGTGTCGCAGATCAGCACAGGCGAGCCACCGCGGGCCGCGGCTTCTTCGATCCGCGCCTGCTCCACGGCGATGTGCGCGAAATCGTCACCGGTCCAGGACAGCTCCTCTACTGCGGCACCGGGGCGCAGCGCACGCAGTCGGGCTAGCTTGTCGTGGGAGATCGATCATCGCCCCTCCTTGGATCTCCACTGCTCGAAATATTAGCGCATATTCGCGCTAAATCACTCGCGTGGGTGGGCGCGGCCAGCGGACCTTGGGTTCGACGGCGGGCGCCGCACCAAGCCAACGAACTTTCGTGACGACCGCCGTTCCCTCGACGGTCTAACGGCCGAGCACTTCAACAACGTCAGACCGCTCGACTAGATGCAACGATCATCGCGACCGCACCTCAAAAAAGACCTCCCTGGCGAGGGTCCGATATTCGGCCACTCCGCCTGGCCGTGGAGAGCCCGCTACCGGAGGGCGAGGAGTGTGATACAGCACCCCCCACTTCCGCCATTGGGCGTCAGCGCCACCACCCAGAAATGCACATCCAGGATCTGCCTCGCGCACTCGATAGAGGCGGCAACACCACCGCCCGATCGCCTTCAACCCGACAAGAGCGACCGCCGCACCCGTATTGCCTTCGCCCGCATCAATAGACCGCTAATCACCCTGAGCGGCAACATGTTCAACGAACACAGCGAGAGCGCCCCAAGCGCGACCGACTGCCGGCAGAGCACCCCTCGTCAACCTGCGGGCAGTCATTCAGGCAACCAGGTCAGGATCGAGCCAGTCCTGCCGCCACGACTCGACCGATCGCCGCACCCAGAGGTATCGGCACGGCATTTCCGATCTGACGAGCAATCGCCGTCTTCGAGCCAACCCACTGATGATCTTCCGGAAACCCTTGAATTCGGGCGGCCTCATAGTGTGTAATTGAGCGGTTAGCCGTTGGATGCAAGTATCGCCCCTTCTCCGGCTTAAAGAATTCCGTCCGAATCGTAACCGATGGTTTGTCCCACCGGAGACGCCCCATGACGTCTCCCGAACCCGACCGATGCTTGCGCCAGCAGTTCGCTTGAAGCTCATCCGGGATGTCAAATCGATTCCCGCCAGCGGGGATCGACGCAAAACGCAAGAGCGAGAGGTCCGTAAACGTTCGAGTCAGGTGGAGTTCGGGAGTCTTGAAGGCCCCTCGGAAAATCTGTCCACCGAACTCCGTATAGGTTTCTGGCAATTCCGTTTCCGTGACGTTAACAGACACACCGGCGAGCGCTTCTGCGACTGTTACTGCCTTATCCAGATGCGTGGGCTCCGGCATGCCAGGCGATTCAATGTCACGGTGACGACCGATCACGATGGTTCTCTTTCTGGCCTGCGCGGCGCCATAATGAGCGGAGTTCAAAACGTACTGACTGAACGTATATTCAGATAGCTGCGCGCCAGGTTCATGACTCTTGCGGAAGAGCTCAAACTCCGGAGACTTCAGGAACTGCGGAACATTCTCCAAAATGAAGAATTTAGGTTTGGCGCGGCGCACCGCCTCGGCGTAGTGCCACCACATCTTGTTGCGTACGTCGGCGGCGTCCTGCCTTCCGAGAGCAGAGAATCCTTGACACGGCGGCCCTCCCACGACAACGTCGACCTCTGGGACGTCTTCCTCTTGGAGCCAATCCTCGATCCTGCCCGCGTAGACCGGCCGACGGAAGCTCGCGTTGTAGGTTGCGGCCGCTGCGAGGTCCATCTCGACCGCCTGAGTCACCTCGAACCGCCGGTCCGCAGCGTGTAGACCTGCGGAAAGACCCCCCGCTCCAGCGAAAAGGTCAAGGGTACGAATTGGAAGCGGAACGGGCATGGAGCAACCCTAACGTGGTGAGCAGACAACCTAGAATCGACCCGACCGTCCAGCGCTCTGGGGCCCCACCCCCGTTCCTACTTAGAGGCCAGCTCTAATCTCCCGCACAGACTCATGCAATGTGTCCCGCAGCGTTTCCGCAAGTTCGTCCTCCGACTGAGCATCGAAGCGTGTGAAAGCGGCCAGCCGAAGAAGTCGTTTGAGGAAGTCACGAAGAATCTCTCGGCGCGACGGTGTTTCGTCCAACTCAGCCCAGACCTTCAAGATCATTCTGACCACGAACGAACTGGCACCCAATGACGTACGGCGAGCGTATATCTGATCGAACTCGGACTCACCGAGCAATCCGAGATATGCATACGGATCCTCGCTGTCAGGCTGCTGGACCAAATGTGCCCTCCACCACAGCCGGCCGAAGACGTGTCGAGTGATGTCGCTGGCAAGCACGCGGTCACCCGGCGGCTCCGGGTAGCGCCAGTACGCCACGTCAGGCAGAAGAATCAGCGCCAGGAAGGCCCAGATATCGCCGGAGGCGGCCTCTGCTGGAACCATTCCGGATTCACTGTGCAGGTACTTCGCGACCTCAAGGTCAAACGCGTTCCGGTCACCGGCCGGCGCTTCGCCTGGGAATCCCGCGTCCTCAGCCAGCTTGCACACATTCTTACGGACGCACTCAAGCTGTTCAGGGGATACACGAGCACCACCGGTCGCGACGTAAACCGCACTGTCTTCGCTGGAACGCCATCGGTCCCCAAGTTCAATAATCGGTAAGAACCTATATTCCTCATGCAGTGCACGCGCAATTTCAGGAAGAAGCCGTGGATACAGAATACTCACGCAATCTCCTCGAAAATCTTGACGGACGCCTGGACCCGAGCAGAGAACGCGGTCGGCGAATTATCTCGCTGCCTACGGAGGTCCTCAAAAGACTCATCAGGAAACCGCATCTGAATCAGAGACTGCAGCATCATTCCCAGACTGTCTTCAGGATACGAAGTCTCGTCATCGAATTCGGCATTAATCAGCGCATGCTCGATTAGGGTTCGTGCGACATCATTGTATGTCGAGGAAATTATCGCCATATCGACCGGCCGTGGGCTCGAGGCATTCTTGAAGGCCGTCGAAGCAGGCACATTAGCTTCATTAACAAGAAGGAGCAACGAACCCATCGTGGCAGCATGCATGTTCGCTCCGACCTTGACGTACCACGCCGCTTCGGCGGGGTACGGCGTCGAAGCAAAATCAACAATCGCGATCGGGAACTGCGGAGCGTCACCCTGCAAGCGAAGAGACTGGCTATCCGACCACAGCAACGAGCCGCCGCGACGTGGAGCGAAGGCTGCTACGTCGCCTTGGTCGCGGGCTAAGGTCAGGATCGTGTCGAGGGTAAGGGTGCCACCGAGATCCGAACCACGCAAGGTTGTGCGAATTGCCACCCTCCGAACTCCTGTGCCGGCGAGCACCTCTCGGAACGCGGGAGCCCGCATACCGGAGCCGGACGCCGACCAGACTACCGAGAGAGCAAAGTTGGCACCGGATGGAAGTCCGGTGTCTGAACGCAACTGGTCAAGATCGACGTCGACTATGCGGGTAAGCGACAGATCAGTGTTGTAGTCCCAGTCCGGCAGGTGATCCTGGAGATCGAACGACGCGTCCATGACGAGGACCTGCCAGCTGGCGGTGGTAACGACTCCGTCTCTTGGGACGCGGTACGGGAATGCTGTGCGGCTCATACCTCGACGGCCTTCCGCTCTGCGACCAGATCAATCGATGTCACCGTGTCCGGCGCTGGGCGGACGATCACTTTCCAGATGGTGTCGCCTCCCGCGATGTCGAGACTGGCCGCCTTGACGAACGCATCGTGGTCATCGGTATCCCAACCAAGAACGACAGGCTGTGTCGCGTTCACCGGCGGATCCGTCTCTTTTCCCTTGTTGGATGGGATTGCGACGCCGACGTCCGCCCGGACCGAGTAACTACCTGGCTCTGTGATTCGAAAACGTTGGACCACAACAGCATCACCGCCTCGGATTTCGATCCCGGGTTCGCCGACATAGACGATGCGGGGCCGGGCGCCAGCGCGGTGTCGGCCAAGTCCGCTGCGGGCGGCACGCGAAGACGCGCCACCGCCGTATCCACCTCCAAATTGCGCCAAATCTCGGGAACGATCGTGTCCTGCGCCTTGTCTTGAAGATTCACGCCCGTCGCCCTGCCGCCCTCCCCCTTTCGGAGTCTGCGCTAGATCCTGGTCTTGCACTGGACAGGCTGGATGATCGTTCTTTGGCGAGATGGCCGCGGTCATCCCTCCGAAGCCGAACGATCCAGCGACCAACGAGGAGAATTGCCGGCTCGCTGCCCCGAGTGGAGCATTCACGGTCGCGCTCACCACCTCAGAGCCGAGCTCAACGAGTGAACTGAGGCTCTCCTTGATCCGCTGATACGTGACACGCACAACCTTGCGGTCGGTGCCCTCGAGTGGCTCGTGGCGCCAGTCGTCGTGGGTCGGCGGTTCCGATCTCGCGAATGCTTCGTCGACCGTGGCATCAGCGCGAAAGACCCCGGCGTAGGACGTAAAACGGGCGCCTGTCGCAGGGCCCTTCAAATACTTGACGACGAGCTCGGGCGTACGCATTAGACAAACATGATGCGACGTGTCTTTAAAGCCGCATTCCTCCGCGACAGAGCTCGGCTCAAACGGCTTCATCATCGTCTTGTGGAGACCCAGCTTCCCGAGGTAAATCTTCGGGCTCTTGACCCACAACTCGTTCGACTCGGGCTCGTCCAACTTGCGATACGCCTGCACGAATAGTCTCAGTGGCGAGGTTTCTAAGGGGTCCGGAATCGGAACAGCGTTGCCGTTGCACAATACCGAGAATCGAATATCGGAGGGTGATCCGTCAGGCTTGTCGATCATTTTTGGCCATAGATTCCACGCGATCGCATCAGCGATCGCGCGGGCGGCTTCATCGGGTTCACGGTCGTCAAGGTCTGGATCGACGACTATGATGGTCGTGCCGGTTTCTTTCTCTCCAAACTGCTCGAAGCCTAGCTGATGGGCTAGCCTCTCTGCAGCGGCACCAACGAACGGTTCGATCACTTCGCCGGAAGTATCGCCCCACCAATGACGACCAGTGAAACGCTTACCTTCCATCCCATCACCGACCGAGTAGCTCTTCCAGAGGCTGCACCCGATTAATCGCGTTTCGAAGCCGCCTTCAACACGACACCGCGTGTGGATCAGAACGGTGCCAGTACGAGAAAGGAGGTAAAATATACCCTTCCCGAACCCGTATGTACCGCCACCGAAGTCCCGGTTTCGGGGCTCACCGATATTCCGGACGAACGAAACGAAGTTGTTGTCGGTGGTTACCGCATTATCGGCTCGCGTCGGACCCCCCAGCCCCTTTGTCCCGCGGTCGGATACCGACAAGACCCGGATTGGCTTTGCCAAGCTCTGGCGGAGCGGCAGTTGAGAGACGGTGGGAGCCGTCGGCTCAAGAAGCCGCCGCCAGACGGGGGCCATTCCGGCACCGAGGTCGTTGAGCTCAATCCGGAAGTCGACTGGCCGAGTGTCACTCCGTGCATCCCAACTGTTCTGGGCAGCTTCTCGGACAAGAACTGTCAGATAGTTGAGTGCTGGCCGGCCGAGCTGGTTACGGATTCCCTCCGCAGCGGTAGCGCCGTGGGGTGGATACATCTGGGACTCCCAGCCGAACTTCATGGGGCGATATCCTTCGTGACTCGCGCATGCAGGGCATCAACAGCGGAGGCATCCAGGCCCGAGGCTGCAGGATCCGGCAACTCGATTGTGTACTCGACATCGGACACACAGACAGGAAGGCCCGAGTCTGAAAGTTGTGCACTGGTAAGACGCGGGAAGTCGGTGTCTACTACATACCAGGCGTCCTCGACGACCTCGAATCGCACGTCTCGGTACCAATCCGAGTCATCCAGCCGATACCCCGCCCGCTTGAGCTTGTCGACAAGCGCCGCCTGGTCGTCGCTGAGCTTCAACACATCGTCCACCAGATCTACGAGACTCTCGCCGTCTGTGCACTGATGAAGACGCATCCACGTCATGAAAAGGCTCCCATTATGAGGCGCGTCGAGCTGGTCCAGGCCATGAATTCTCACCCTGCGCCCGTCTGTCGCCGTTGTAGCCTTCACCTCGAACGCATCTGCACCGAAGGCAAAATCGTGACGGTGACCCGCCGGACCCGCCCATGCCCACACCGCAGAGGAACTCTGACGTAGAAGTCGACGCAAGACCCACAGCTCAGCGAACAGGCCCGTAAGACGGGACTCTCTGAGAACGACAGTCGACGTAGCGAACAATGAACGCCAACGATCCAACACATGATTTGTCGCCCCAAGCGCCTTGGACGGCATTGTTGCCACCGCCAGCAGCACATCCGAGCAGACATCACTGAACAGGTCGTTCAGCTCGCGGTTCAGGCAGCTCACGTCCGCATAACGTACATACGTTGAACTTGTCTCCAGTGCACGTTCGCTTACCCGAAGATTTACGCCCTCCGCCTGCCGCCGCACCCGCTGGTTCCTCAAGATGGGTACAAGGATATGGCGCAGGCCATCAGCATCGACTGCCGCAAGCAACGGGCCACCATTGCCGTCAACCGGAAGCTCCGAAGTCCGCATGCGATGCGCTCCCGTCGGGCGATCCGATTCCAAGGCCTTCCAATGATCTATGAGTACATCCCGCAACGAACCCGCCATCAGATTTCCTCGAGTTCCAACTCGCTGAGGTCAGCCTCTTCGATCTCGATACCTGACAGGTCGGCACTGACGTACTCCCACTCAACTTCACTGTCGTCACCCGACGGAGTGGGAAACACCAGGCCCACTCCGATGACGTGTTCAGGGGCGTTGAGCCCGACACGCTTCTCGGCCGTACGTTCGCCTGGCACTGAATCCTTGTCAATCGGATACAACACGAGTAGCCCTGTGTCACTTGCCTGTTCGCGCCGTAGCTGCACTATGGCAGCCTCCGAGAGTTCGCCGGCAACACCGCTCACATCCAGGTCGATGGCTGCGTCCCGACGACTCATCAGCGTCTTGATATCAATGACGCCACTGTCCTTCAATTTTGCACGAGTGACGCGTTCGACGTCGATACCTGGCGCGAAATCAAACGTAGTATCCGAACCGCCAGACGGCTTCTTTCCCACAATCGCCACATTCCACTTGCGCAACGCAGACCTATTGACCCGCTGATTGATGTATTGAGCCAGAAGATTCGCGTCACATTCTTGCGACTTTGCATGGAAGCTATAGCTCTGGATAAATTTGAGGACGTCCTGGAACGGAACCCCGCGCCAAAGGTATCGTCCTTCCATGGGCGCGTGGTCATCGCGGGTGCGATTGGCGATGACTTCTGCGATGAGCTGTCTCGCTGCAGATTGATTTCCCAGCAGAGTCTCGGTATCCAAGTCAAAGTACCGTGTCTGAATACGTTGACCACCATACGCGGACGCAGCCCTCACTGAATCCTTCATTTTCGCCGCAGCGGTAACACGCAACGAAGGATGCGTGCGTATGCGGACCGCGAAAGTAGTCGGCCTCTTATCCTCGACCATGTAGACACCGATGTCGCGGCGGATCTCTGACTCGACCGTAGCCAAATGCCGGAACCAATCCCGAAGCTCCGCCGTCATCCAGACACGTGGGAGGTCCTCGTAGCCAGTGCGGTAGCCGAACCAGCGCCCCATCTGCAGAAGTGTGTCGTAGGCCGACACCGATCTAACGAAGTAGCTCACCGACAATCCTTCGAGCGTCAGACCTCGCGACAGTGTATTTCCGCCGACCGCGATTGCTACTACCGGATCTCCTTCGTAGTCGAGGCGAACCTTACTGCTGGCATTGTCGAGGATGATCTCGCAATCCGCAATGACGCGCGAAAGTTCAACGAGTAATTCATCGAACGAAACAGGAGTGTGGCCAAATTCTAAGGCGGGAACTTTGGCTGATTCGGCACCCCACAGTTCGCGGAGTTCGTCGAGAAGCTCAGAGTCCCCCGATGCAAGCAGCGACTCAGCCTCGGCGCGAAAGTCTGTTAGCGGATCTCTGAAGCTGTTGTGAATCGCCGTATTTACGCTTGTGTGAATCAGCATTGTCGCATGCTTCGTTCCACTTCCCCGAACCCTACGTGCGGCGGTATTCAGCCAGAAGTAGTGGATTGCATCCCGGAGTGCGTCGCCGATGACCGGTTCGAAGTCGTCTTTTTCCGCGCGCGTACGTGGACGAACCAGGTCAACTTCGTGGTCTTGGATTTCACGAATCATGTCGTAACCGTCGTCTACATCTTCGGGATCCTCACCGTCAAGCACGTCCCGTCCGAACAGCACTTCGGTACCGAAATGTCCGTCCGGCTTTGGGAGGCTGACAATGAAGTCTCTCGGGTAGAGGTCCTTGGCTGCCGGATCGATTAGCAAGTTTGCGAACGGAGTCGCCGTGTACCCCACGTATGCCGACTTGGGGAGCCGATCCATGATGTCGCGGATCAGCGGGTTGATTGTCTTGGTCGCGACAGTTGCCTGATCGGCCTCGTCGTCGATGATGAGTGCTGGGCAGTCCACCAGATACCCTGAGGCCGTATCGAGCCACTGCCTAAATCTTCTTAGTACAGCCGCGTTCTTCTTGATCACACACAAGACATGCTGCTTGTTGCTCTTCGCGAAGTATGCTGCAGCGTTCGCCGGGGCCGTGAAATCCTTCTCTGGCACGGTGAGCTGCATCCAATTGGCCGCGTTAGGTGTGATCAGATCCTGCACGAGGCGCAACTGAGTCTGACGACGAAGCCCGTTGTGGATGCCAGCGAGGACGATGAACAGCTTGTAGTTCCTGTCCGCAGCTTTCGCCATGACAGCTGTGAAGTTTGTGGTCTTGCCGGATTGCACGTGTCCGACGACGAGACCCCGCGTGGAGAACTGCTTTTCTTTGGGGTGATTAAGCAACGACACTACCTGCGTCGATGACCGATCCAGAGCGCCGATAGACTCCCGGGACCAGTCCTTCTTGCCCAGCTGTTTGATAAGGACAGGCCAGCACGTGTCATTCGTCTGCGGTCCTGTGTACCAGGTTGATCGATTGTCAAGAACAACAGACTGCGCACTATCTCTCTCGCGAACTTTGATGGCCTCGAGCTCATGCCGTTCACGGATCTGTTGAATCAGCGCGTCCGGGACACCGAACATTGACAGCATGTTGACTGCGTCTTGCGGCGTCTTGCTGTCAATCAGATCCACAAAGTGCGCGTACTGCTCGTCGAACTCAGCGCTCAACACATCCCCCAGAAGTTCTCGATGACCACGGCTTGCTCAAATGCAATCAGGCAAGTGCGGCTAGTGTAGGCCGCCAGTCGGAGACCACTTGCATAGACACGATCCAGATCGGGCCATCACCGGATTCGGGCTCAGCGGTTACCGGAGGGAGCCGGTGAGCAAGACTCGAATGGCAGTAGTCCTGGAGAATCATCGGCCACTCCATCGTCTGTTGCAGTTCATGATGACTCGATCGAGACACGTCGTAGATTCGTGCACGTGTCTCTCTTGGCAAGATGACATGTCGGAACCAAAACCATCCGCTGGAGCCGAAGTCCCGCATGTCCAGGCGCACTGCTAGCTGCCCCTGCTAGAAGACCCGTGGGTCTTCGCCCGCTGCGAGAATCGCCCGACGCACACATCGCAGCCGAAGTCAGCAATCCCGCCCACGCCTGTCGAGGTGGCTCCTCCGCTCGGGCTCTGTTCACTCAATCCCTCATTACCCAAACGCGATTTCGGCACATGGATCCGGAACGATGACCACAGCGGAGTTGCAGAACCCCGCACGATCGCGGCCGAGATAAAGCGAACGCAACCGAGCTCGACAGCTCGCCGCGCATCTGGCCATGGCTATGCCTGCGAGGTCAAGCCGTGACACCGCCGCTGCATCCAGCATCGAGCGTCGAAGTACGCCGAGCGCCGTTACGACGGACATCCTCCCGCGCCTGTCCAACCAGCCCCGCGATACCGTGGACACCCACCAACCACCGACTTTGCAGCGCCCGAACCGTAGATCCGGCCGGCGCCGGACAGGGGAATGATGACCGAGCACGACACCACCGAACAGCCGCTCCAGCTCGAGGGCGCGTTTGCGATCGCCACGGAGGAGCGCGACCAGCTGCACAGCCTGTCCGTGCGGACGCTGACCGAACTGCTCAGCAGTGCGCCCGAGACCGATGAGGACGGCGACATCCTCGTCCCCGTGCACGGCTTCGGCGTGTATGTCACCGTGGCGGACGATGGCCCGCAGCTGCACGTGTGGTCCTCGCTCGTCACCGGGATCTCCGACCGCACCAAGGCCGTCGAGCAGCTCGTCGAGCTGTCCACGGAGTGGCCGCGTCTGCGCTTCACCCTCGAGGACGAGCACCTGCTGGTCTCGACGGTCCTCGACGCCGACCCGTTCGCGCCGCAGCACCTGATCAACCTGGTCGACGAGATTCACGAGTTCACCCACGAGCTCGACGACGATTTCGCGGCGAAGTTCGGCGGCACCCTCGACTGCGATGCCGACGACGACTCCTACGCGGGCGGTTGCGGCGGCTGTGGTGACGACTGCGATTGCGGTCACGACGCCGGCGACCTCGGCGCCACCATCGCCGTCGGAGAACCCAAGGCGTAAGCCCGCAGTGACGTCGGCGGCGCCACTCGCGCCGTCGACGTCCGCTCGTTCCGTGTCACATCGGACGTCAGTCGTCGACCTCCAGGCCGTATCCGGTCGCCAGGGCCGCCAGGCCGTCCTCGTTGCCCTGGCCGACGGCGCGGATCCGCCAGGCGCCGCCGCGCCGGTAGATCTCGGTGAGGACCATGGTCCGCTCGACGGTGCCCGCGTCGAGCACGAACGTCGCGAACGTGCTGTCCGGTCCGTCGACGCTGACCGACACGGCCCCGAGGTCGCCGAAGGTGCGCTCGCCGTCGATGGCCGCGGCGATCACGATGCGGTGGCATTCAGCCGGCAGCGCCGCGAGGTCGACGCGAATGCACTGCTCGCTGCCACCGTCGATCGAGAGCTCGACCGCGTTGTCCTCGTCGACCGGGTTGTTGTAGAAGACGAAGTCCTGGTCCGAATCCACCCGGAAGTCCTCGCCGAGGAGGAAGGCGACGACGTCGACCTCGAACTCGTCCCCCACATTCTCGGCCCGCCAGGCCACGTTGACGGCCCACGACGACGCCTTCGGCGGAAGATCCACCACCTGCCCGCGCGCCAACATCGGTGCGGACAAGCGCGATTCGACGCGCATGTGCACGGGGACGACGCCCGAGCTGAGTGCCTCGTTGACGTCGGCCTCACGGATCAGCGGGAGTCCGCGCGCCTCGACCCGAGCCATGCGGCGGTCGGACTCACCGTCTGCCAGGACAAGCACGTCCGTGACGGCGGCGGTGAGATTGAGCGACGGTCGCGCACCGAGTTGGACGATCCGCGAACGCATCAGCACACAGTCGAGATGAGACCCGCCCATCAGCAACACCCGACGTCCGCGCCACGGCGTGGACCTGCTGACGGGGGCCGGCCGCGCAGTCGCTGTGGGTGTCGGTGCGGCCGGGACGATCTGGGGCTGCGGGTCCTCCGCGGCGATCACCTCGGGAACGACCGTCACCGGCTCGACGGGTTCGGCAGGCTCGATGGCGACCGAGACGACCCGAACCTCTTCGACAGCTGCCCGTTCCACGACGGGCTCGGGCACGGCGGGGAGCACGATGCGCGTCGACTCCGCCTTCGCCACGCCCGGCTCGACCCGCGCCAGCAACTCGTCCAGCTGTGCTTCCGAGATGACCGGGATCCCGTCCGAGACGGCCCTTCGCACCTTCGCGTTCTGCGAGAGCGGATCGTCGCACACTACAACGCTGGTCTTGCGACTCACCGAATTCATGACGTCGAACCCGGCGCCGGACAGCTTGGCGGCCAACGCAAGTCGCGGGGTCCGGGTGGAGCCGCTGATGACCACCTTCATGCCCTGCACGAGCCCGGTCGCCGGACCGAGCCGACCCGGGTTCTCGAACTCGGACGGCACCCGCTTCACCTGGTCGGGGTACACGGTCGTGCGGCGGCCCCGGCAGCTGACGACGGGCAGCGGCAGCTGCAGCGCCTCAGCCAATGACGCGCTCCGCGTGAACACCTCGGTGAGCACCCGCGCGTCGTCGTAGGCGTCGTGCGCGATGAGCTGCGGAATCTGCCAGTACTCGGCGAGGGTGGACAGCCGGTGATTGGGGACGTCGAGTTCGAGACGCCGCGACAGTGCCAGCGAGCACAGACGATTCTCGATCGGGGTTGCCACGCCGACCCGCTGGAACTCCGCGTCGAGGAACCCGAAGTCGAAGGACGCGTTGTGCGCCACCATGGTCTGTCCGGACAGCAGTTCCGCGAACTCGTCGGCGACCTCGTCGAATCGCGGCGCGCCCGCCAGCCGATCAGCGGTGAGGCCGTGGATCTCGACGGGCCCCGGGTCGCATCCGGGATTCAGGAGTGTGGAGAACTCGCGCTCGACGGATCCGTCCTCGCGCAACACCAGCGCAGCCAGGCTCAGGACTCTGTGCGATGCGGCACGACGGCCGGACGTCTCGACATCGACCACCACCCACTTGTGGCCTGTCGGCATCGAGTGAGCCCGCGTCTCGTACACGCCCGCCCTGGTCATGCGTTACCTCCGTAGTCGTGCCTGGGCCGTATCAATCCCCCGGCGCAGAATTGCCTGGACATCATTGCCCATCGAACCGACAGGTCGGACGGCGACCTACCACCGAGTTGGGACAGGACTCCCGGTTGCACGGGGCAGAGCGACCGCACCCGACGACGTCGAAGAACTCACGGTGGTGAGATCCCGGCGAACTGCCCGCGCACTGCGTGTCGGGTTGCGGCTGATGACGTCGGAGGCGCTGACCACGACGGGTGGGCCCGTGCAACGGCGCGGACCGCCACCAGTCATCCGTGCTCGACGCCTCGGAAACTCGACGCAGTATCGTTGTCAACATCCGAGAAACGAGCATCGATCGTCTCGAACACCGCGCGCATCTGATCGACCACTTCGATATGGTCCGTCAATGCCTGGACGAGCGAGTAGTCACCGCCGATGGCCTTCCTGCCGAACTTCTCTGCAAGTGACTGTCCGCTAGGCAGCATTCCGAATCCGTCGACTTCGCCGAGCTCGGCCGCACGATCACGAATCGACCGAAGTTGTCTCAGGAGAGTCGCGCAGTGCGCGGCGCACGCCCTTGCGGTCCCCTGTTCGAGGTACAACTCTCCGCTCTCGGCGCTCCTGATGAGCCCCTCCCAGGCCCCGCTGTCGGTCATCATTCCGCCCCCCGTTCTCGCCATCACCTACTGCGGTATGTAGGGAAGTAGCGTCTGGAATGCCTCGACCACAAATTGCTTCGGAGGCTGCTTCATCGGATCCTCGTCCCAATCGGTAACCGAGGTCATCACCATCCCCTCTGCAGTACCGACCGCGAGGTAGCTGCGCTGAGTCGGAGGGTAGGACGTGCTTCGGAACACGAGCGCGTCTCGCCCGGCGACTTGTAGAGGTTCGAACTCGGCGTAGGCGTCGTTTTGCCGGAGTTCGTCGAGTGCGTGAACCGTCGAGAAGACGCTGAACGAGTACTGATCGCTGTTCCACCCGCAGATGTTCCAGCCGGGCTGGTCAACGTCGAGGATGTCACGCGATTCGGTGGCCGGATCCATCCCAATCGCTTGGATCGCCTCGTCGGGAATGTCGTCGCACGGACTGAAAACCGGCTCCCCCGCGACCTTGGCTTGTGGCGCAGCCTCCCCCGTCGTCTCGACGGCACACCCCGCCAGCACCAGCGCCGCACACAACACACATAGCGCAATCCGCACGCGAACCTCCCCTGTCACGAGCCACCACACTAGTTGGACGCAGCGTGTGGGCGAACGGTTCCTTCCCGCGAAGTCGAGGAATCGACTACTTGCCCGCGCGCTGTGTGTCGGGCTGCAGCGACATCCACGCCGAGATGAGTGCGTCGATTTCGGTCCGGGCGGCGGGCAGCGCCGCGTGTTCCGACTGCGGCTCCGGTGCCGGACCCGTCTTCAGGAACGGCCGGACCAGGTCGAGCGGCAGCGGGAAGACGACGGTGGAGTTGTTCTCCCCGCTCATCTCCCCCAGGGTCTGCAGGTAGCGCAACTGCAGGGTGGTCGGGTTGCGGCTGATCACGTCTGCGGCCTCGGCGAGCTTCGCGGACGCCTGGAACTCGGCCTCCGCGTTGATGATCTTGGCGCGCCGCTCGCGCTCGGCCTCAGCCTGACGCGCGATGGCCCGCTGCATGTCCCGCGGGATCTCCACGTCCTTGATCTCGACGGTGGTGACCTTCACGCCCCACGGTTCGGTCTGCTGGTCGATCACCTTCTGCAGATCCTCGTTCAACCGCTCCCTCTCGGCCAGCAGGGCGTCCAACTCTGCCTTGCCGAGGATCGACCGCAGCGTCGTCTGCGCGATCTGCGACGTCGCCGCGAAGAAGTCCTCGACGCCGACGATCGCGCGATCCGCATCGACCACCCGGAAGTACGCGACCGCGGTGACCTTGACCGGCACGTTGTCCCGGGTGATCACCTCCTGCATGGGAACGTTCAGCGTGACGGTTCGCAGACTCACCCGCACCATCCGGTCGACGGCCGGAATCAGCAGGACCAGACCGGGTCCCCTCAATTCGACGAGCCGACCCAGCCGGAACAGCACACCCCGCTCGTACTCGCGCAGCACCCGGACGGCCGCCGACGCCACGATGACGGCGAGCAGGGCGACAACGATGACAGCAAGGGCAATGGTCATCAACATGACAGCTCCCACGGTTCACGACGGCGCACGCTCAACGTGAGTCCACGGACGTGCTCGACGACGACGCTCTCCCCCGCTCGCGGCGTCTCGGTGTAGCCGAACTCCATTCGGGCGCGCCACAATCCGCCGTCGGCCTCGACCTGACCGTGGTCGCCGTCCCAGCTGCGGACGGTGGCCTCCGACCCGATCATCGACTCCGCCCCCGTCCGCACAGGTTCGCGCCGCGCGCTCAAGACCTTCCGGCCGGTCACGGCGACCGCCCCGACTCCGACGACGGCGACACCCGCCGCGGCGGGGACGGCGATCTCCATGCCCAGCCCACCGGAGGTGAACAGCAGCCACACGCCGGCCGCGGAGAGCAGCGTGCCCGTGATGCCGAGCGCGCCGAAGGTCGGAACGTGCGCCTCGATCACGATCAGCAGCACGCCCACGACCAGTGCCAACACACCCAACGCAGCCATCTGTAGTCACCCGCGAGGGCCCGGTCGGCTCGCGTAGCCACTCGCGATCGAGCCCTCATTGTCAAAGGTAGGCGCGCTTCCTCGGTACTGCCACCGTGTCGTGCACCGCCGCGTCGGTGGTTGGTGCGATCATCGCGGCATGCATCTGCTTGACGAGGGATTCGAGCCGCCGGAGGCGTGCATGCAGTGGTGTGGTGCCCGCGCCTATCCGCTCCACGTGCTGGACGACGGCGTCCAGGTGGACCTCAACTGGTGGAACCACCATCTCCGGGAGAGCAAGCACGAGATCGTTCTCCACGGACGGGATCTGGACGGTCGGGTCGTCAACCGCGGCACCGCGATCGTGCAGCGCAACGATCTCCGGCTCGACAGCGAACTGTTCGACGCCGATCACAACGGACTGGGCCTGCTGTTCCTGTGCGCGGCGTGGCGCAGTGCCCACCCGAACCGGCGCGCCACCCGACGTCTGCCGGACGTGTTCGATGCCTACACCCCGAAGGACCCCCTCCGGAAGATCAAACTAATCCTCGACCACTGCGCCACCGCGCGGACGCTGCCGCCCGCGTCGAGCAGCAACTGGTCCGGCTGGCCCGACACTCCCGGCGTCGGCGTGTCCCTCCTGGCGGTCTACCTGTGGGCGGTCGGTGTGACCCGGGAGGGTATCCGGGCGCAGATGATCGACCAGCACGGCGTATCCACGCTGATCCACGAGGGCTGGCTCGAGGACACGTCGGTCAGTGGTTTCACGCTCCGCCGCTACGACCGGTACCAGGAGCTGCTGCGCACGTGGTCGATCCAGGCCCGGACCCACCCGGAGCTGATCGAGATGTGGCTGGTCCAACGGTGGAACGCCCGGGTCCAGGAGGCCCGCAGCGGCGCCCGGGCCGAGCCGACCCTGTTCTGAGCGGTCCATTCCGTACTGACCTGTCGGTGCTGTCGGGGAGACTGGCCTCATGCCCACGAATCCCGTAACGATCACGGTCACCGGCCACGCCGAGCGCTCGTTCATGCCCAACCGGTGCGTGGTGCGACTGAACATCGCGTTCGACGGCGCCACCCGCGCCGAGGCCGCCGACCCCACCGCGAAGTCTGCGGCAGCACTGGCCGAGCTGATCCAGGAACTGGAGAACGACTCGCAGCGCCCGCTCCGTCGGTCGTCGATCGATCAGGTCCAGCACTCCCGGTATCGGCCGTATCACCCGAACGGCAAGAAGCTTCCGTGGAACTACCGCTCGACGACCACCGGTTCGGTCACCTTCCGCGACCTCGACGCGGTCGCAGCCTTCGTCGACCGAGTATCGGCGATCGAGGGCGTCGACGTCGGGCATCTGCAGTGGACACTCACCCGGAAGGCCCACGGCACGGCCCTCACCCGGGTGCGCGATCTCGCGGTCCGCGACGCGCTCGCCAAGGCCAAGGGCTACACACGGAGCCTGGGCAGCAAGCGCATCGAGGCGGTTGCCCTCGCCGACCCGGGCATGCTGAACCCGGGGCAGCGCCCCGACTTCGGCCCGCCCGCGGTGCGGATGATGGCCGCCTCGGCCGCGGCCCCGGACAGCGCCGACACCGGCCGACCGGCGATCGAGCTGACCCCCGAACCCATCGGCATCAGCGCGGACGTCGAGGCCCGGTTCGAGACTTCCTGAGAGGGCTCGACACTGCGCGGGAGACAAGCAGCGACACGGACGCCGGGCCTGTGCTCACCAGTCGGTGCCCAGGATCGGCGGCCGGTCATCGAAATACTCGTCGTCACCGTCCGCGGGAGCAGCGGCGATCGAGGCTGCGTACTCCTCTTCGATCCTCCGCTGCCCCTGCGCTGCAAGCGCTTCCTTCTCTTCGGAGCTCAACTGTGACAACTCGGTGAGAGATCCGACAACCAGCGGATTGACGACACCCGAGAAGGTGGTCGAGTCGACGACGTCGCGCAGACTCATCCGCCCCGCGAGGACCTCGGTAACCATCGACTTGAAGGCCTGATCGGGAGTGGCATCCGACAGAGTCTGTAGGGATTTCCTCAGCTGCAGCGCCATCGCCGGATCGTTCTCGAGCGAGGGAAGCAACGGATGCTCTTCGACCACTGTCACACCCCGCCTCGACCGGAGGCAGCGCCGGGCAGGGCCGGGAGCTTTGCATCTCCGATAGCGCCCATGTAGCCGGTGATCAGGCCGGTAACGGCCTGCGCACCCTGAAAAGCCTTGTTGAGGACGTCGAGGATCTTTTGGATCGTTTGGAAGACCTTCCACCCGGTGGCGAGTGCCACGGCCCAGGCACTCGCGGTGATGATCGCACCGACTCCGGTGGCAGCTGCGATGGTCGAGGCACCGGCCGCGGCCAACTCGATCAGGAACTGGATCATCAGATCCGTGGCGATCGCCAGCAGTCCCTTGATGGACTGTGAGAACTCATACATGCCGAGTGCCACAGTCTCCAGTTCGTCCCCCATCGAATTGATTGCGTGCTGCTGAGACTCGACGGCGCGAACCAGCTCGTCGAAGTAGCCGGCGGCCGAATCGGCGGCGTCGCCCTCCCATGACTGCACAGCGGTGCTCGTCGCCGACGACAGCGCCTCGGACATCAGTGCGGTGAAGCCACCGAGGGACTTCACCGCACGACCAGCCTCCTGCACTGCCGCCCAGTCACCGGCGACCGAATCCGCGATCGTGTCGATCGGGTTCTGTTCCACCCCAATGATTCCGAGTGCCCCCATGACGGGCGCGGTCAGCCAATAGGTCGGGCTGAGATAGGAACCGCTGAGCGCGTTCTCGAGCGGATCCGGTACCGGATCCTCAGCAACCGGTTCCTGTAACGCGCTCCGTGGGTCATCAGTCATCGGGTCCCCCCTTCCGACGGTTCTTCAGTGGCGCTCAGTACACGCGGTCCAATGCCGTCGCGTTCGTCGAATCGGTTGCCCGGTACTGTTCGGCGGTGCGGGCGATCTCCTCACCCGACACGGCGACCAGGCGCCCGATCGCGGCGGCGTTGTCCACCAAAAGCGTCCGAAGCTCGGAGACCGTGGGCGCAACCGACAGGAAGATGCGACCGTCGGCCATTCCGATCGAGAGGTGCTCTTCCAGATAGGCCGTAGCCTCCGATACTTGCCCGGCGAGTTCCCCCAACCTGGCAGCGAAAACATCCAGCGCATTCGGATCGACCAGCACCGCATCCCCCAATCTCTGGCCGCGGCCCTCCCCGGTCCCGGTCACGTTCGCAACGTACCAGTGGGGCCGGGAATACTTGCACTGGGCCACGATCGGAGGCTATGCATACCGATCATGGCTCCCTCAACGACGGACCAGGTCGCTTTCCCTCTGCGTGAAGGGTCTGACGACGAACTCGGCCGATGGAAGGATCATGCTCAAATTCGAAAGGTGATGCGATTCGCCGCGGTACCGATGCCCGAACTCTGTGTGGCGCACGGTGAACCGGGGACGTGGTCGAGGCGCTTTCGATGCTATTCACGGCCCACGACCGACTTCGATCTCAAGCCTCGTCGATCGCAGTTGCTGCACGATCTCATGTTCGGCTGGGCCCGAATCCATCGAGGAATGGACCGCCTGGCAACGGCCTATTCGACTACCGTCACGACGCATGGCTGCGTCGCATGTCGGCGCTGGCTCCGCCGACGGCGCGCCCGGTCCGCCGCGCTACTCGCGGTCACCCTGGTCCTGCTCATCGCCGTGCCGAGAGTGCTGGTCGAATCCTCACAAGAGGGCCTCGCCGCCCTTTCGCTCTTCGCCGGGCTCTTCCTGCTGGTCGTCACCGCCGCGGCCGCGCGTTGGATCCACGAGTTCGCCCGAGCGACCGTCAGCGAGGACGGCACCCGTCTGATCATCGGCAACCCCCATCCCGACTACGCGCGCGCCGCGGTGCCGATGGGTGCCGAACGAAGCCCGCTCCGCACAGGTGAAAGCACAAACGAGCAATAGGGGTCACCACCGCCGCAACCCACTCGCCCGCAACACCCGCCGCCCCACGGCAGCCCGAAACGGCCTCCTCGGTCCCGACAATGCGCACGTCGGTCCGGGCGCGGGCGATGGCGGTGCAGAGCAGCTCCCGGGTCAGCAGCGACGACTCCGGTGTCGCCGTTGCAGATCTACGGCCCTCCCGCGGTGCGGATGATGGCGGCATCGGCCGCGGCCCCGGACAGCGCCGACACCGGCCGGCCGGCGATCGAGCTGACCCCCGAACGCATCGGCATCAGCGCGGATGTCGAGGCCCGGTTCGAGGCGTCGTGACGGACCACCCGAATGTGTCGGGCATCCGTCTCGGCGTCAGGCGGTCTGACTCCAGAAGTCGACGAGCACCTTCGTCAGCTCCTCGGGCTTCTCCTCGTTCGGTGTGTGGCCGGCCCCGGCGATGATCTCGAACTTCACGCCGAGCCGGGACGCGACGTCGGCCTGGACCTCCACTGAAATGACGTCCTCCTCGCCCGCGACGACCAGGATCGGCAGACGGGTCGCCGCCAGCTCCTCGACGCGGTCCGGCTCGGCGCTCATGGAGAGGGCGATGCCGGCGATGTTCGCGGTCTTGGTGGCCAGGATGCGGCCCCGCAGGAACTCCTTGACCGGTGCCGGGAAGGCCTCCTGCAGGGCTCCGAACATGGCCTCCCACAGGGCCTCGTTGCCGCCTTCCTCCAGCAGTGCCGGGATCTGACCCATGTCCAGGTCCATGTCCAGGTTCTGCCCACTCGGCGGCGAGTCGAGGATCACGTAGTCGAGGAAGCGCGCCGGGTCGTTCAGTACGGCGGCCCGGGTGACGAGACCACCGAAGCTGTGGCCGAGGAGGTGGACCTTCTCGCCGGGCGCGACCTTGTCGAGCACCTCGGCGAGGTCCCGGGCGAACTTGGCAATCGTGTACTCGCCCACCGCATCCGGGCCGTCCGGGCCGTCCGAGTCGTACTGGCCGAGCTGCGAGTAGGAGATCAGGCGGTAACCGGCGGCGGTGACGAACGGCGCCATCGCGAGGAAGTCCTCCCGGGAGCCGGTGAATCCGGGGACCATGACGACGGTGCCCTTGACCTCCGCGCCGGCCTCGGGCGTCGCCTCGAAGAAGGACAGCTCGCCGCGCGAGATCGTGATGCGGGACAGATTGACGGTCATATTGCGTTCTCCTCGTTGGGGTTCAGGGGTTCTTCGGGCGAAAGGTGGGCGTCATCACAGGTCCCCGGCTCACACCGCCGAGTCCTTCAGTTCGATCTCGGTCGTCAGCCGACGGTCGGAGGCCGATCGCGCCGCGACCAGCGTCCGCGAACCGCCCGCGACCCGCCACGCCGCCGCCGATTCGTCCCACCGCGCCAGGGTCCTGCGGTCCACGGTGATTCGCGCGGTCGCCGCCTCCCCCGCGTCGGCGTTCACCGACGCGAAACCGACCAGCCGCAGCGGGTCGTTCCCGCCGGCCCCCTCGCCACCGAGGTAGAGCTGGACGACCTCGCGTCCGGTGCGCACGCCGGTGTTGCGGACGGCCACCTCGACCGTCACCGCGCCCGATTCGGTCTCCGCGGCGGTGATTCCCTCGTAGCACCAAGTGCTGTAGCCGAGACCGTGCCCGAACGGGTAGGCCGGGGCGATCGCGGCGGTCTCGTACGCGCGGTACCCGAACGTCGAGCCCTCCGCGTAGTCGATGACGCCGTCGACGGGTTGCGTCGACAGCACCGGCGAGTCGGCGCCGACCGCGGGAAAGGTGGTGGGCAGCCGGCCGCCGGGCTCGACGACGCCGGTGAGCGCGTCGGCGATCGCACCGCCGCCTTCCTGGCCCGGCAGCCACGCCCACAGCACCGCCGCAACCTCGTCCCGCCAAGGCATTTCGACCGGTGCACCGGCGTTGACGACCACGACCGTCTTCGGATTCACCGCGGCCACCGCCGACACCAGCTCGTCCTGCCGACCCGGAAGCAGCAGATCGGCACGGTCGAAGCCCTCGCTCTCCACCTCGTCCGTGGTGCCGACGAAGACCAGCGCCACGTCCGCGTTCCGCGCGGCCTCGACGGCAGCGGCGAACGCCGCGTCCGCAGCCTCGCGCGGCGCCTCGTGGTTGAGGCCGAACATCACCATCGGGTGGTCCGGTGCGACCATCCGCATCTCGACGTTGATCGTGCCGGCGACGAGCTCGGCCGAGACGCGATGCTCCGGCGGCTTGACGAGATTCTCGATCGGGTCGTCGTCGGCACTGGTGAGCGAGATCGCATGCGGCTCGGCCGCGCCGATCCTCAGGGAGTACTCCCCGGAACCCGACACCGAGAACTGGTGGGTGCCGCCCTCGGCGACGGTCAGATCGGTCCGGACGCGGACCTCGGCGGTGCCCGGAGGGAGGGTGCCCATGAACACCAGACGCGACGCGAGCCGGCGCTCGGTCGCGAGAACGGTGCCGTCGGCCGAAACGAAGTCGACGCGAAAGCCCGGCTCGCCGGTCTCCGGGTGGCGGGCGACGTCCGCCGGGATGGCGGGAAGGATGCGCTGCGTGGAAACGCCTTCCCGGTAGTCGATCTCGACCGAGTCGCCGAACGCCTCGCGCAGCCCGGCCAACGGACTGGTGATGTGCGTGGGGTTGACGTGCGCGGAGCCGCCACCCTGCGCGGTCAGCACCGCGGCGTTCGGGCCGAGGACGACGACGCGGCTGCGCGACGCCGGAGCCAGCGGCAGGACGCCGCCCTCGTTGCGCAGCACGACCATGGCGCGCGCCGCGATCTCCCGCAACTGCTCGCCCGCGTCGGCCGGGGTCGTCGACGGGGCGGGTCCCGCGAAGCCGTCCAGGTAGCCGGTGCGAGCGGCGAGCCGAAGCACGCGCAGCACCTTGTCGTCGACGACGCTCTCGGCGACCTCGCCGGCGCGGACCGCGGCGACGAGCGCCTCGCTCCACGGGCTCTGCGGACCCGGCATCGCGACGTCGAGGCCCGCGTTCGCGGACGCGGCCGTCGAGCGCGTCGCGAACCAGTCGGACACGACCGCGCCGTCGAAGCCCAGCTCCTCCTTGAGGACCTCGGTGAGCAGCCGCCGGTTGTCGGTCAGGCTCGCACCGTTGACCGAGTTGTACGAGGCCATGACGGACCACGCGCCCGCGCGGACCCCGGCCTCGAAGGGCACCAGGTAGACCTCACGCAGCGCCTTCTCCGAGATCCGCGCGTCGTACGTCATACGCTCGGTCTCGGACTCGTTGCCGATGTAGTGCTTGATCGTCACCGCGACGCCGTTGGCCTGGACACCGGAGACGAAACCCTCCACGATCGCGGCGGTCAACTGCGGGTCCTCGGAGTAGCACTCGAAGTGCCGGCCCCCGAGCGGCGAGCGGTGAATGTTGATGTTCGGGGCGAGGAGCCACGCGACGCCCTTGTCCCGGGCCTGGGCACCCATGAGGGCGCCGGCACGCCGGACCTGCTCCGGGTCCCAGGTGGCGGACAGCGCCGACGGGTTCGGGAATAGCAGGCTGGTGTCACGCTCGTCCCAGGTCGTGCCCCGGACGCCATTGGGGCCGTCCGAGAGGAGGACCTTGCGCAGGCCGATCTTCTCGATCGCGTCGAGGGACCAGAAGTCCGCGCCGGTCAGCAGACCGACCTTCTCCTCGAGCGTCAGTTCCGCGAGGAGCTTTCCCAGCTTGCCCTCGTCCACCGCAGTCACACCGTCTCGGCTGTTCACAACCAGCACTCCTTCGAACGTCACGCGGACCGGGCCTGTTCGACCGCTGGAATCGAGGCTAACCGCAAATACCGAGTATGCACTAGGTTTGTTATCTCGCCGTTACATTTTCCCGCCTACAGTGAGACCGTGACCACCCGCGAGAAGGGCAGAGACGCAGCCACCCGTCCTCGACGGGGCGGCAGCTACGCCGTCGGCCGGGCCCGGCGCGCCCGGATTCTGCACGTCGCGATGGAGGAGTTCGCCGAGAACGGCTACCGCGGCGCCTCGCTTGCCCGGATCGCCGAGCGTGCCGAACTCTCCCAACCCGGCCTGCTCCACCACTTCCGCAACAAGGAAGAACTGCTGGCCGCCACGCTGGACCTCCGCGACGAGATGGACGCCCAGCGCTTCG
This sequence comes from Rhodococcus sp. TAF43, assembly GCF_052113525.1. NCBI lineage: Bacteria > Bacillati > Actinomycetota > Actinomycetes > Mycobacteriales > Nocardiaceae > Rhodococcus > Rhodococcus sp. TAF43. The sequence continues at coordinate 198,749 of NZ_JBFRDL010000002.1, read as the reverse complement.
TCGACGCCGACGCCGCGCCGTTGACCGGGATCGCCGCCATGGAGGCCCTCGTCGACCTGGTCGAGCGAAACCAGCGAGTGCCCGGACTCGTCCAACTCTTCACGGTCCTCAGCGCCGAGTCCGCCACCGCCGATCATCCCGCCCACACCTGGGCCCGCACCCGCTACCGCCGCATCCGGGGGTTCATCGCGGACGCCATCCGCGGCGGGATCACGTCCGGCGAGTTCCGGTCCGACGTCGACCCCGAGGCGCACGCGTTCCGACTGGTCGCGATCATGGACGGCCTTCAGCAGCAGTGGCTGCTGGACGCCGAGGCGGTCGACATGGCGGCGGTGTTCGCGGCGTATCTGCACGAGACGTTGGACATGATCCGAGCCCGTCCGGCCTCGTAGCGATCTGGGCCCGTGCTGTTCCGGGCCGGGTCAGCTCCCAAAGGGGCGCCCCCTCACCCCCGCCGCAGCCCGCTCGCCCGCAGGACCCGACGCTGCACGCCGGCGCGGACGGCGTCCTCGGTGCCCACGATCCGCACGTGCGTCCGGGCGCGGGTGATGGCGGTGTACAACAACTCTCGGGTCAGCAGCGACGACTCCTCCGCCGGCAGGATCACCGAGACGGTGTCGTACTGGCTGCCCTGGCTGCGGTGGATCGTCATCGCGTAGACCGTCTGCACCGACGCCAGATGGCTCAGGTGCAGCAGGTACGGCTCCTCGCCGCGCGCGAACGCCGCCACCAGTTCGCCGTCCTCACCGGTGACGACAACTCCGGTGTCGCCGTTGTAGATCCGGGTCTCGTGATCGTTCGCGGTCACCATCAGCGGCTGCCCGGCATACCAGCGTTCGGGGTCGAGCCGGCCGCCGATCGACTCCCCGACCCAGTCCATCGCGTTGCGCGCCCACCACGACGCGCCGAACGGGCCCTCCCGATGCGCGCACAGCAGCCGATGCTGCTCCGACGCCCGCAGCGCCGCCACCGCGTCACCGGCCTGGGCCGCGTCCGTCACCGCCGCCGACGTCGTCACCACGTCGGAGCGCAGCGCGGACAGCTCGTCGGGCGCCACGAACGACACGTCCGGCTCCCCGCTGCGCAGGATCTCGAGCACCCGGTCCTCGTCGCCGTCGCGCACCGCGACCGCCAGCTGCGCGATCGCGCCACCGAACCGTCGTCCCCGGCTGAGCCGAATCACGCCGCCGCGCAGTCGGTCCCGCTCGGACACACTCAACGCCGCCTCGGCGGGATCGTCCGACGCCGACAGGTCCGCGCCCACCACGCGCGCCAGCACCGGGTTCTCGACGCCGGTCACCGGGCGGGCCACCAGGTCGGCGAGCACGGCACCGGCATCAACAGAGGTCAACTGGTCCGGGTCGCCGACCAGCACCAGCCGCGCCTCGGGCCGCACGGCCTCGAGCAGTCGGCACATCATCGTCAGCGACACCATCGACGTCTCGTCCACCACGATCACGTCGTAGGGCAGGTGGTTGGTCTCGTTGTGCCGGAACCGGCTGGTCCCCCGCCGCCAACCGAGCATCCGGTGCAGCGTCATCGCCGACAGGTCGGCCCGCAGCCCCACCACCTCGGCCTGCTCGCGCACCGACTCCTGCAGCCGCGCCGCGGCCTTCCCAGTGGGGGCGGCCAGTCCGATCCGCAGGCCGGGCTGCTGGCGTTCGAGCAGCGCCAGCACCCGCGCGATGGTGTGTGTCTTGCCGGTGCCGGGCCCGCCGGCGATCACCGACGTCCGGTGCGTGGCGGCGACGGCGGCCGCGATCCGCTGCCGGTCCGGGGCGTCCGACGGCCGGGACGGATCCTGATGGTCCCGGAACAACTCGTCCAGCCCGGCGCGCAGCAGGTCCTCGTCCACCGCGGGGTGCCCGTGGGCGCGCTCGTCGAGGATGCGCCTCACGGTCTGTTCCTGCCGGAAGTACCGGTCCAGGTACAGCAGGCTGCCCTCGTCGGACTCCACGAGCCGCAGCGGGCGCAGCGGACCCGCGTCCCCGCCGATCACCAGCGGGCTCGACCGCAGTCCGTCCATCACGACGGTGTCGTCGGGCCACGGCAGCGCCGCCGGGTCCACCTCGAACCCCTCGTCGACCGTCACCTCCCGAATCCGGCTGAGGTCCAGACACACCGAACCCGATCGCACGGCCCGCACCGCGAGCGCGGTCGCCAGGTGCACGGGCTCGCTGGTCTCCCCGCCGAGCGTCGCGAGCCGCAGCGCGACATGCACGTCGGCCGCCTCGAGTACCCCGGCCTCGTTGAACTCGCGCAGCACACCCTTGCCGCGCTGCGCGACCCGCGCCTCGATCATGCGTCTCCCTCACGATCGGTGATGCCGGCCAACAGATCCGACAGCTCCACCACCAGCGCGGCCGGCGGATCCCAGTCGAACACCCCGGCACCGTCCGGGGTGTCGGGGCCGACCATGCCGCGCACGAACAGGTACTGCACGCCCCCGAGATGCGTCGCCGGGTCGTAGCCGGGCAGCCGCCACCGCAGATACCGGTGCAGCGCAACCGCATACAGCAACGCCTGCAGCGGATAGTGCGAACGCATCATCTCCCCCGCCATGGCGTCGCGGGTGAAGTCGGCGGTGGTCAGCTCGCCGGGCGCGATGCGGTTGGTCTTGTAGTCGACCACCACGAATCTGGGGCCGGAAACGCCGGCGAGACGCAGCACCGCGTCGATGCTGCCGGTGAGGTAGCCGCGCAGCGGGGTGGGCTCGAGTGTCGCGAGCCGGTCCGCGTACGGGGCCAGCACGTCGTCGGCGGGCAGGTGCGTGCGCAGCAGTCGGGCGATCCGATGCAGCGTCACGGCGATCGACGCGGGATCGTCGCCGCCCGCGAGCGGCAGCTCGAAGTCCAACTCCGGCAGCCGGTCCGTGGGCGCGACGTCGGCGAGGGTGCCGCCCCCGGCAAGCGGGGTGCGCAGCACCGGCAGCAGCGCCGCCGCCAGTGTCGCCGGATCCACCTGCGACATCCGGGCCGCGACGGCCTCGCGGCAGTGCCGCAGCAGCTCGGCCTCGAGGTCGTCGGCGGCGGTGTCGACGTGTTCGAGGATCTCGTGGACCAGGGTGCCGAACACCGCGCCGTACGGCATCTCGTTCATGGTCGACGCGAGCCCGGGCGCGGGCGCCGGGGCGATCAGCGCGGGCTCGGCCGGCTCGTCGTCGGTCTCGGGTTCCTCGGCCTCGCTGCCGACGCCGGGATACTCGTGCGCGGACGCGGTGAGCGCCGAGTACGACGTCCGCCGCCATCCGGCGTCGAGCACCCGATCGAACACCGCAGCCGCCAGCTCGCCGGTCTCCTCCTGCGGCGGCGTCCACGACACCTCCGGGACCGGGTCGGCGCCGACGGCCTCCACCTCGATCGTCACCGGCGCGGCCTCCGCCCAGCTCGTGAGCTGCTGCGCCACAACGGGATCCTCCGGCACCCCCACCTTCTGCGGGACGTCGCCCTCACCCGGTTCGCGCCCGAACAGCATCCGGTGCAGCGGTGCCTCGTTGGTCGAGTAGGCCGGCGCCCACCACAGCACCAGCTGGCACTGGGCCCGGGTGAGCGCGACGTACAGCAGCCGCAGGTCCTCGCCCGCCGCCTCGGCGTCGCGGCGGCGTCGGCGCTCCCCGTAGCCGGGGCTGCCCTCGCCGCCGATGTCGAGGATCCGCCGGCCCTCGTCGTCGTGCAGCAGCAGCCGGTTGGGGTCGGCGAACCGTCCGGTGCTCCACCCGAACGGCACGTACACGATGGGATACTCGAGCCCCTTGCTGGCGTGGACGGTCGCGATCTGCACGGCCGCCGCGTCGCTGTCCAGGCGTCGGCTGCGGTCGCCGCCACCGGACTTGGGGTCCTTGATCCGGTCGACCAGCCAGCCGGTGAGCGCGGCCAGGCCGAGCGATTCGTCGACCGCGACGGCGCCGAGCAGCTGCCCGATGTGCCGCAGGTCCGTCAGGGTGCGCTCCCCCGACGTGATCGTCAGCAACCGGGCCTCGAGACCGGAGTCGGCGGCCAGCCGCTCGAACAGCGCCGCGAACCCGGACTGCGCGAACACCGCCGACAGCTCCCGCAGCTGCCCGCCGACGCGCGCGACCAGTTCGTCGCTGCGCGTGTCGATCTCCTCGGCGGTCCAGCCGAGCAGCGGCGTGAGCGCGGCGAGCCGCACCCGATCGGGTCGGTGCGGCTGCTCGAGCGCCTGCAGCACCTGCAGCCAATGCTGCGCGGCGGGCGTCTCGAACACGCTGGTGCCACCGGCGAGCACCGACGGCACCCCGGCCCGGTCGAGGGCCTCGCGGACCAGCGCGATCTGTGCGTTGGTGCCCGCGAGGATCGCGATGTCCCCCGGTTCGACGGGACGCGCCGCGCCGTTCAGTTCGAGGGTGGCGTCGCTGTCGAGCAGCCGCGCGATGTCGGCGGCCACGTCGGCGGCGACGCGCGTGCGCAGCGCGCCGACCGCCGGGTAGCCCGAGTTGTTGAGCCGTCCGGCCCCGGCCCGCGACAGATACCGCAGACGCAGCGGCGGGGCACCGTGCAGCCGGGAACCCGTCTTCGCCGCCGAGACCGGGTGCACGACGATGTCACGGTGCCCGAGGGCCGCTCCGCCGTGCAGATGCCCCAGCGCGGCAACGAGTTCCGCGTCGCTACGCCAGTTGGTGGTGAGCTCCTGGCGGCTACCGGCGGCCCCGACGGCGTCGAGGTAGCTGAGCACCTCGGCGCCGCGGAACGCGTAGATGGCCTGCTTCGGATCACCGACGAGAACCAGCGTGGAGTGCCCGTGGAACGCGGACCGCAGAATCCCCCACTGCTGCGGATCAGTGTCCTGGAACTCGTCGACCAGCACCACGCGGTAACGCTCGCGCACCCGCCGGCACGCCGCAGCCCCGTGCTCGGGATCGGTGAGCACCCCGTGCAGCAGTGCGGGCAGGTCGTCGAAGTCGCGGATACCCGCCAACCGCTTGCGTCGCTGCGCCTCGCTCCGGACGGCGGTGGCGAACGCGACGGCGTCCCCGGCGCGGCCACCATCGACACCCTCGGGGGCCAGCGTCGATTGTGGGTCGAACATCGCGGCCCGGGCGGCGGCGCGAGCCTCCGTCGGCCGTAGCGTCGGCGAGTCCGACCGCGCGAAGCGCTGCAGGAAGAGGTCGGCGATCACCTCGGAGACGAGGTCCTCGGCCTCCTCCACCAGCACCGCGTCCGGATCCCGCTCCCCGGCGATGCCGAGTCCGTCGAGCATCCGCTGGCAGAAGCTGTGGGTGGTGACGATGGTGCCGGCGTCGAAGTCCGACAGCGCCTGCAGCAGCCGTCGGCGACGCAACGCCACTTCGGCGTCGTCGACGCTCGCCAGGTGCGCGACCAGCGGGTCGCTACTGCCGCGGGCCGCGGTAGCGTCCGCCAATCCCGCTGCGGCGGAGGCGAACCGCTCCCGGGTCCGCTCACGGAGTTCCTTCGTGGCCGCGCGGCTGAACGTGACCAGCAGCAGCTGCGACAGGTCGATGCCCTCCTCGGCGACGAACCGGGCGGCGAGCCCCACGATCGCGTAGGTCTTGCCGGTGCCGGCGCTGGCCTCGAGCACGGTGGTGCCGGCGGGCAGCGGCGCGAAGAGGTCGAACGCGGTGTCCGTCACCGTCGGGACGATTCCAGCGGTCACGGCTCTCCCAGGGTTTCGGCCGCGAGCAGCGGGCCCCACAGCACGGCGGCCTCAGTGCCGAAGCAGGTCGGTTCGTACGCCCCGGGCGGCGCGGGCTGTTCGGTGAGCACCGACAGGCTCGCGCCGGATCCGTGCACGAACTGGACGTGACGGTCCTTGCCGTCTCCGAAGTCGCCACCCCACGCGCGTTCGGCCGCGACCAGCGCCAGTTCGATCGACCGACCCCGGAACCGCTGGTCGGCGTAGGCCGCCGACGCGCCCAGCGTCACGGGCAGCGGTGAGACCAGGCCCCGGTCGCGCATCGCAACCAGCCGCGCCAGGATCTGCGCCGGGTCCTCGGGCGCCGCGAGCGACGAACGCATGACGGGGGTGCGGCCGCTGCCGCGGCCGGTGGTCACGGCGGTGAGGCTCTCGGCCCGTCCCGTCGACGCGACCGCCAACAGCCGTACCCACGCGCCGATCCGGTGCTTGGGCGCCAACCGGGAGAACGTGGTGCGCGCGAGCACGTCGCCGTGCAGCCCGTCGACGGTGCCGACGAGCCGACGTCCGCCGAGGTCGACGTCGATGTCGACGGCCTCCGATCGCCCGGTGTGGACCGGCCCGGCGGACCGGGCGAGGGAATCGACCGTCCACTCGATCTCCGACAGCGCGGTGTCGCCGAGCTTCGCGGGCGGCAGGGTGCCGCGCCGCCACTCCGCGGCCCGGAACGCCGCGGGGTCGATGCCCGCCAGGCGTGCGGCGAGCATGCGCTCACCGATCCCCCACCGCGCCAACGGATCCAGTTCGAGGTCGAGGGCGTCGGCGACGTCCTCGTCGAGATCCGGCACCCGGAATCCGAGTCGCTGGCGCAGGAAGCCCTGGATCGGGTTCTCCAGGAACGAGATCAGCTCGGCGAGGTTCACATCGCCCGGTTCGAGCGGCGTCAACGGCTCCGGCAGGAAGTCCGGCAGCGGCAGCGGCGGCTGCTGCGCGGCCCGGGCACCGGCGAGCGCGGCGCGGTCGAAACTCCGCGGTCGATCCGGATCGAAGTTGCGGGGATCGAACGGCTGCAGGGGATGTCGCGTGACGGCGTCCGATCCCGTCATCGCCTCGAGCACGTCCCGCAGCTCGCTCAGCGGCACCGCCGGCGGGCGCGGGGTGCCGTTGACCGGGTCGGCACCGGTGTAGAACAGCAGCAGACGCCCGGTCGCGGACATGATCGCGTCGAGCAGCAGCTGCCGGTCCTCGCTGCGCGGATCCCGCTCCCCGAGCAGCGGATCGCGGGCGAGCACGTCGTCGCCGTCGATGTTGGTGCCGCGCGGGAACACGTCGTCGTCGAGCCCGAGCAGCACCACGACGCGGTGCGGCACGGACCGCATCGGCACCATCGTGCAGACGGTGAGCTCGCCGGTGCGGAAGTTTGCCCGGGTGGGTCGGCCGGCGAGGCGGGAGCGCAGCATCGCGCGGACGTCGGCGAGCCGCAGCTGCGCCTCACCGCCGTGCTCGACGGCGGCGGCCAGCTCCCGCCGGGCCTGCCCCAGCTGCCAGGCGTCCGCCTCCGGCACGTCGACCAGCAGGTCCAGCGCCCGGCCCAGCGCCGCCGACCACTGCTCCCCGGACTGCGGGCCGGTGAGCCCGCGCAGCGCGACGTCGAGGCGGTCGACGTACTCGGCAAGCCGTCCGGTGAGGCCGATGTCGTTGCTCTCGACGTCGTCGAGAGGCAGTGCGAGCGAGAGCCATTCGTCGTCGATGTCGTCGGCCGCGGCGCCGAGCAGGATGCGGTCGAGCGCCGCCCTGAGGGTGTTCTGCTCGAAGTCGGCCAGCCCGAAGGTTCCGCGTTCACGACGGCCGATGCCCCAGCGGGCACCCGCCGAGGTGGTCCACTCGCGCATCCGCTCGAGGTTGTCGTCGTCGAACATGAACCGCCGGCGCACCGGCGCGGTCGCGGCGAGGTCGAGGACCTGGCTGACGGTGACCCGGGAGTCGGCGAGGTCCAGCAGCGTGGCGACGACACCGAGGACCGGGTTGGTCTGGTGCAGCGCCCGGTCCGCGAGCCGCACCCGCAGCCGGTGCCCGGGATGGCTGAGCTGCCCCTGCACGCCCTGCCCGAACGCGGCCCGCACCAGCGGCGCGTAGGTCTCGACGTCGGGGCACATGACGAGCACGTCGCGGGGCTCGAGCGTCGGGTCGTTCCGAAACAGGTGCAGCAGGCGCTCACGCAGCGCCTCGACCTGGCGGGCGGGCCCGTGGCAGGCGTGGATCTCGACGGTGTCGTCGTGCGTCCACGCGGACGGCACGCGGTCGGCCGCGATGTCGGACTGGAGCCGGCCGAGCAGCGTCGGGGGCCGCGGCGGTCCGGGGTGGTGGACGTCGACCATATCGGTGGCGCCGAGCCGGGACTGCAGCTCACGCACGTCACGGGCGAGGCTGCCGAGCAGGGGATGCGCCACCTCGAGCGCGCGGTGGTCGTCCACGCGGCGCCGCGGCGGATCGGTGTCGGCCATCCCACCCCACATCTCGAGACTGGGATGCGGAGTCCACAGGTGCACATCGCGATTCGCGCCGATCGCGGAGAGCACCGCGATCTGGTCCGTGCCGAGCCGGGTGGGACCGAACAGGGACAGACGCTCGGGCAGGTCCAGCAGCCCGGGTTCGGTGCGCAGCCGCGCGCACGCGTGGTCGAGTCGCTCGGCCGGGCTGGGGCTGCCGATGCGCTCGCGCAGTCGACGCCACAACTGCGGCTGCCACAACAGGTCGTCGTCCAAGGCGCCGGTGCCGTCGGTGTCGCGGCCGGCAGCCCAGTCGACGAGCATCGCGGGACGCTGCGCGCCGTAGGAGCGGAACAACTCGGCCAGTTGCGCGGCCGTGCCGTAGCGGCGCCCCGCACGATGATCATCACTGCCGTGGCCGAGGTGCCGCGCGAGCACCGAGCACCAGGATTCGTCCACGCAGTCGTCGATGACGGCCAGCAGCGTCCACAGCATCCGCGAGGGATGCCACGGGTCGCTGTCGATGTCGTAGCCGGTGGCCGCGGCCAGCGCCCCGTCCACCAATCGCGTCGGGGACGGGAAGTCGATGTTGGCGGCGATCCCGTCGCCGTCGACCGCGCCGAGGACGCGGGACAGCCGCTGTGTGAGCCACCGCTCGACGCCCTTCGCGGGCACCGCGACCACCTCGCGCTGGAACGGATCCGAGAGGGGCCTGACCAGCACATCGGCGAGCGCGGACGCGAGTGTTCCAGCGCTCTCCGCGCGGTGCAGCGTCAGCAAATTCCGTACCCCCTCGGCGTCCCCGCACCGTGTCGTCGGGCAATTCCAGGGCCTAGGAGTATCACATGCTCCGGACAACTCAGCCTATCCGGAGGGCCGTTGGTCCGAGCCGCCAGCACACCTCGGTGCACGACAGAGTTTTGTACAAACCAGACCCTGCGGAATCGACAGGCCTCAGGTCTTCCCGGTTCCCGGCAGAACATTCTCGGCACCAGGTCGAGCGGGGTCTGTTCCCGGGCCGCTGTCGGCCGGGAACAGACCCCGTCGTTGTCGGTGGCTACGCGCTACTTGCTAGTTGCCGGATCCGATACCGCCGAGCGAGCCGAGGCTGCCGGTTCCGGGGTCTCCGGGGCCTCCGGGGTCGCCGCCGGGCGCAACGATCACGGACACCTGATCGGAGGAGGCGTTGACGGTGCCCTGGCCCGAGTACTCGGCGGTGACGGTCCGCTGGCCGGCGGTAGCCGGGGTCCACGCGGTCGTGGCAGTCCCGTCGGATCCGACCTGGCCGGTGCCGATGACGGTGCCGCCATCCTTGAAGGTGACGGTACCGCCGGCGTTGGCGGGGCTGACCTTCGCCGTCAAGGTCGTGGCCGTGCCGACGGCGACGCTGCCGATCGGGTTGAGAGTGGTGGTCGAGTCGGTGGTGGAGACGGGTGCCTCGGCGACGTTGACCTGCACGGTGGTGCCCGATCCGGTGACGCCGTCACGGCCGGAGAAGGTGGCGGTGAGGGTGTGGCTGCCGGCCACCGTGGGCACCCACTGGTAGGTGACCTTCCCGTCGTTGCCGACCGGCAAGGTCGCCAATGTCGTGGTGCCGTCGCGGAGTTCGACGGTGCCACCTGCCGCGGTGGGGCTGACCGTGGCGGTGACGGTGGAGGCGCGGCCGACCTGGGCGCCGGTCACCGGCGCAAGCGCGATCGTCGAGGTGACGTTCTGCTCGGCGACCTGCACGGTGACCGTCCCCGACTGGGACGCGGTGGAGAACGCGGTATCGAGGAAGCCCGCGGAGAGTGCGTGGCTGCCCCGCAGCGTGGGCGTCCAGGCGAGGGTCGCGGTTCCGCCGGCATCGATGGCGGCCTGGCCGATTACGGTTGCGCCGTCGCGGAATTCGACGGTGTCACCCGCCGCGCCGCCGGTGACGGTGGCGGCCAGCGTGCTCGGCACGCCGACGCGGGCGCCGGCGACGGGGTCGAGGGTGGTCGTGGTGGCGGTCTTGGCCATCGTGATCGACGGGCCCTTGGTGCCGTAGTTCCCGCTGCCGAGCGATCCGCCGTAGTCCATGCCGGTGGCCAGGGCGGTATCACGGGCGCAGTTCTGGCCGACCTTGTAGCTGACGCTGAAGACGGGGTTCCGGAAGAAACCGGGGCGATTCTGAACCACCCAGTCGGTGACGCCCCAGGAAGCGCGGACGTAGCCGGTCCCGTTGCCCTCGTCGGCGACGACCTCGGGATTGGAGACAGGGTATTCGCTCTGGCCGATCATCTTGGCCGAGCCCGGGACGTAGGCCAGGCAGGACGGGTGCCGGTCCTTGACGTTGTAGATGAACTCGTCGACCCAACTGGTCCGGTCGAACTTCGTCGTCACGGTGATCGTGTCGCCGACCGCGGGGGCGGTGTTGCTGACGGTGCGGGTGAAACGGGAGCTTCCGTCGTCCCAGGTGATCGTCCCGGGGGCTGCGCCGGCGACACCTGCGCCGAGGAGGGCGAATGCACCAGCCGTCAGTGTCGTTGCCGCGCCGACGGCGATGCCACGCGTCATCGCTCGTGATGTCATGTGTTTCCTTTGCTCGCTGGTGTCGCGACCGCCGACATCGAGGTCGCAGCGTTGGTTGAGTGGCCCTGCGCTGGGTGTCGGAGCGGTTGGGGCGGCGATACGACAGACTGCGGATCGGGCCACACAGATCTCCGTTCGATCAAGCACATTCCCGCAGCATGTGACTGCAGGAGCCCAGCGAAAGCGGTGCCCGTGCGCGATACGAATCACGCACGGGCACCTTTATACAGACAATCGTCCAGTTGCCGTGGGGCTTTCGCGGACCGGATTGCCGAGAACGAGAGAATCCGCAGGTCCGCCGTACAAACGCTGAGAACTGCTCAGCCCACGATCACCACGTGCAGGTTCCGGGGCCCGTGGACGCCCTCGACGCGTTCGAGTTCGATGTCCGAGGTCGCCGACGGCCCGCTGATCATGGTGGTGGGCCGCTCGGGCACCAGACGCGCCATGGCCTCGGGCACACCCACCTCGATGCTGTCGACGGTCACGACGCACACGTGCAGGTCGGGCACCAGGGTCAGTGCGCGACGGCCCTGATCCGGGCGGGCGTCGAGGAAGATGGTGCCGGTCTCGGCGCAGGACACGGCGGACGCGGTGACGACGCCGTCCAGGTCGGACAGCTCCGGTGCCGGAATGTCCGCGGAGTCGACGACGATCTCGCCGCCGAACTGCGACAGCCACGAATCATCCAGTCCGGCAGGCACACCGACACGGCGCGCTCCGACATCACCGAGCACCCGTGCGAGCACCTCGGGCAGCTCGGCCACCGAGCTGCGGTGCACCACGGCCTTGTAGTCGACCAGCCGGTCCACCAGCAGCTCGACGCGTTCGGCGTCGGGCATCGTGCGTCCGGTCCGGTAGGTGCGCGGAATCTCCTGCGGGACCGGTGGGGCGAGCGTCAGCGCGTCCCGGATCCGGCCCATGATCACGTCACGCGAACTCATCACTGACCGTCCTTTCGTGCATCCGCGATCGCGGCGCGGCCCTCGGCCGAATCCCACCACTGCCGGAACGTCTGCTTCGGCGGAGCAGGAATGTCCCGGGCGGCGGTCCACCCGCTCAGTGGCGGCGGCAACGTCGAGATCTTGCCCTTCTTACCCGCCATCACCCGACCCAGGCCGGCCGCCTTCTGCGCCAACGTGAATCGCTTGGCCGACGACATCACCACGGACGCCGCCTTCATCGCAGCCGCCTCGGCACCGAACCGCGACTGCTCCACCTTCTGGTGCCGTAGTTCCACGAGCAGCGACGGGATGTCGATCTTGACGGGGCAGGCGTCGAAGCACGCGCCGCACAGGCTCGACGCGAACGGCAGCGTCGAATTGGGGTCGTCCTTGCCGTCCATGCCCGCGAGCTGCGGGGTGAGGACCGCGCCGATGGGGCCCGGATAGGTGGAGCCGTAGGCGTGACCGCCGGTGCGCTCGTAGACCGGGCACACGTTCAGACACGCCGAGCAGCGGATGCAGTTGAGGGCCTGCCGGCCGATGCTGTCGGCGAGGGCGGCGGTGCGGCCGTTGTCGAGCAGCACCAGGTGGAAGTCCTGCGGGCCGTCACCGGGCGTGACGCCGGTCCACATCGAGGTGTACGGATTCATCCGCTCACCGGTCGACGACCGCGGCAGCAGCTGCAGGAACACCTCGAGGTCCCGGTACGTGGGGACCACCTTCTCGATGCCCATCACGGTGATCAGGGTCTGCGGCAGCGTGAGGCACATGCGCCCGTTGCCCTCGGACTCGACGACACCGAGCGTGCCGGTCTCGGCGACACCGAAGTTGGCGCCCGAGATCGCGACCGGCACGGTCATGAACTTGTGCCGCAGGAACTTCCGCGCCGCGGCAGCGAGGTGCCTGGGGTCGTCGTCGAGTGCGGGGTCGACGTCGGCCATCTCGCGCAGGAAGATCTCCCGGATCTCCGCGCGGTTGCGGTGGATCGCCGGGACGAGGATGTGCGACGGCTTGTCGTGGCCGAGCTGGACGATCAGCTCGGCCAGGTCGGTCTCGTACGCGTGGATGCCGTTCGCCTCGAGGTGCTCGTTGAGCTCGATCTCCTGCGTGGCCATCGACTTGACCTTGATGACCTCGTCGGAGCCGGTCTCCCGGACCAGACGGGTGACGATCTCGTTGGCCTCGTTCGCGTCGGCCGCCCAGTGCACGGTCCCGCCGCGCGCGGTGACCGCCGCCTCGAGCTGCACGAGCAGCTCGGGCAGCCGATTCATCACGTCGGTCTTGATCGCGGACCCGGCGTCGCGCAGGTCCTCCCAGTCGGGCAGCTCGCCGGTCACGTTCAGCCGCTTGGCGCGAATGGTGTGGGTGGCCTTGCCGATGTTGCTGCGCAGCTGCGTGTTGGCCAGCTCGTGGTGCGCGGCCGCCGGGAACTTCTCGGTGCCGCGCAGGAACCCGACACCCTTGGGCGCGCGGGGCGGGAACGCCGGCAGTCCGAGCGCAACGCCGCTCATGCGGACACCTCCACATCGGACTCGACGGAGGCGAGGATCTCGGCCAGATGCACCGTCCGGGCACCCATCTGCAACCGGGACATCCCGCCACCGATGTGCATCAGACAGGACGAGTCGCTGGCGCAACAGAATTCGGCACCGGTGTCGCCGATGTTGCGGATCTTGTCGGCGAGCATCGCCGTCGACGTCTCGGCGTTCTTGATCGCGAAGGTGCCACCGAACCCGCAGCAGGAGTCGGCCTCGGGCAGCTCCACGAGGTCGATCTCGCGGACCGCCCGCAGCAGCTGCAACGGCTTGTCGCCGACACCGAGCATGCGCAGCGAGTGGCAGGTCGGGTGGTAGGTGACCCGATGCGGGTAGTACGCGCCGACGTCGGTGACGCCCAGGACGTCGACCAACAGCTCGGACAGCTCGTAGGTCTTGGCCTTGACCGTGTCGACCCGTCCGCACAGCCCCGCGCTCCCGTAGCGGGAGGCCACGATCTCATGCTGGTGGCGCACCGAGCCGACGCAGGAACCGGACGGCGCGACGACCGCGTCGATCGAGGTGTCGCCGAACGTGTCGGCGTAGTTCTCCACGAGCGGCAGCGCGTCGGGCTGGTAGCCCGTGTTGACGTGCATCTGCCCGCAGCAGGTCTGTGCTGGCGGGAACACGACTTCGTGCCCCAGCCGAGTCAGCAGGAGGGCGGTCGCTCGGGGGGCATTCGGGAACATCGTGTCCCCCATGCACGTGGCGAAAATCGCGATTCGCATGCGGATCTCCGGAATCGTCCGACGGTGTGGTCTGACCACAGTAACGCATGGTCAACGGCCCGACACACACGAGCGGGAGTTCTGCACCAAGTTTCGTCCAGACCTCGAATGTGATCGGGGTCATCGTGTACGGTCCCTGTGGTCTGACCACACAGCGGTCATATCCGGCCTGTCCCCGAGTCGCCGTCACCCCGGCGCGAACCAGGAGTTACATGTGGAAACCGAGCTTCTCGCGGTGACCTTCACCCCCGCGACCGACGCCGTCGGCGGCAGCCTCACCGCCTCGGCGCTGGTCGGCCTCGTCCCGCTGGCCACCTTCTTCGTGCTGTTGGCCGGTTTCAAACTCAAGGCCTGGTACGCCGGGCTCGGCGCGCTCGCGGTCGCGGCTCTGGTCGCGGTCATCGGCTTCGACATGCCGGCGTCGCTGACCGGACTGTCCGCCCTACAGGGCATCGCCTTCGGCCTGTTCCCGGTGATGTGGATCGTCGTCACCGCGATCTGGTTCTACGAACTGACCGTCGTCAGCGGCCGGTTCGAGGATCTTCGCCGGGTGTTCAACTCGATCGGCCGCGGCGACATGCGCGTGCAGGCCATGCTGATCGCCTTCTGCTTCGGCGGCATGCTCGAGGCGCTCGCCGGATTCGGCGCTCCCGTCGCGATCACCGGCGCGATGCTGATCGCGCTCGGCATGCCCCCGATCCGGGCCGCCGTCACCGTGCTGGTCGCCAACACCGCACCGGTTGCCTTCGGCGCCATGGCGATTCCGATCACCACCGCCGGCAACCTCACCGACATCCCGGCCACCGAGATCGCCGCCGTGGTCGGACGCCAGACCCCGCTCCTCGCGCTGTTCGTGCCGCTGCTGCTGCTGTTCCTGGTCGACGGCCGCCGCGGCATGAAGCAGGCCTGGCCGATCGCGCTCGTCACCGGCGCCGTGTTCGCCCTGTCCCAGTTCTGGTGCTCGAGCCACTTCTCGTACGAGCTCACCGATGTCGTCGCCGCGCTCGCCGGACTCGCCGCCGCGGTGATCATGCTGCAGTTCTGGGCCCCGAAGACCCCCGAGGATCAGCGCTCGCACGTCGAGGCCGAGCGCCTCGGCCCGTCGCGCGTGTTCCTGTCCCTGTTCCCGTACCTGCTCGTGGTCGTCGTGTTCGGCATCGCGAAGCTGTGGACCCTCGGCTTCGATGTGCCCGCCTGGCTGGCCCGCACCGACCGGAAGGTGGAGTGGCCCGGTCTGTACGGCAACCTGCTCACCGGCAGCGGCGATCCCGCGTCCAGCGCGATCTTCAACTTCTCGTGGCTGTCGAACCCCGGCACTCTCCTGCTGATCTGCGGCATCATCGTCACGATCGTCTACGCGATCTGGACGAACGACGGACGCTTCAGGCTCACCGCCCGCGACTCGGTCACGACGTTCGGCGTGACCGTGGTGAAGATGCGCCTGCCGATTGCGACCGTCGCGACGGTCCTGGGCCTGAGCTACGTGATGAACCAGTCGGGTCAGACCGTCGCGATCGGTACGTGGCTCGCCGCGACCGGATCGATCTTCGCGTTCTTCTCCCCGATCCTCGGCTGGCTCGGCACCGCCGTCACCGGATCCGACACGTCGGCGAACGCACTGTTCGCGAAGCTGCAGCAGACCGCCGGACAGACCGCCGGCATCGATCCGACACTGCTGGTGGCCGCCAACACGTCCGGCGGCGTGGTCGGCAAGCTGGTGAGCCCGCAGAACCTGACGATCGCGGCGACCGCGGTGGGTCAGGCCGGCAGCGAGCCGATCCTGCTCCGCAAGGTCATCGGCTACAGCCTCGGCATGCTCGCCATCCTGTGTGTTCTGGTGTACCTGCAGTCCACGCCGGTGCTCAACTGGATGCTGCCATGATCATCGGCGGCACACCGGGCACTCGAACGACCCGGGCACTGCGCCTAGGCTGACCTGTCATGTCCTCCGAGTTCTCGTCCCCCGACCTGCCGAGCGCGGCGCACCCGCGCGCGTGGGAGCACGTGCTCAGCAAGGTCGAGAAGATGATGGTCTCGGGAGAACTCCTACCCGGCCAGCGTCTCCCGGGAGAACGCACCCTCGCCGCCGATCTCGGCGTCGGGCGGTCGTCCGTCCGGGAGGCGCTGCGCGTGATGGAGGCGCTCGGTCTGCTCAAGGCGCAGACCGGGTCCGGCCCGACGGCCGGCGCCATGATCGTCGCCCGTCCGACGGGCGGCATGACGATGCTGATGCGGATGCAGGTGGCGGCGCACGGATTTCCCGTCTCCGACGTCGTGCAGACCCGTCTCGTGCTCGAGTCGGAGGTGATGCGCGCGCTCGCGCAGAAAGCATCGGCGGATCTGACGGCGGCGGTCGAACTGCTCGACTCGATGGACGAGCCGACGCTGACTGCCGACGAATTCCTCGTCCTCGACGCCCAGTTCCACGTGGCGATGGCCGACGCCGCCGGCAATCAGGTGATCGCCGCGATGATGGCCGGACTCCGCGCGTCGATCGAGTCGTACGTCGTCGGCGGCGTCGACATCGCCGCCTGGCCCACAACGTGCACCCGACTGCGGCACGAGCACCGCGGACTGGTCGAGGCGGTGACCGCCGGCGACGCCCCGCTCGCGGAACGACGCATCGTCGACCACATCCGCGGCTACTACGAGGGCGTGCGGGGCGGCGACTGACTGCACCGCCGCCCCCCACTGCCGCAGTTCGTCTTCCGGAGCGTCGGCGACGGTGGTGGGCTGTCTCGCGATGCCCAGTGCCGACGCAGCCCGGATGCGCTGATGGTCAGCCCCGCTGCCCCCACACCGACATCATTCCCGTCGCAAGATCAACGAAGGTCGGGTCGTCGAGCAGCGCCATGGCTGCGTCGAACTCGTCGTTGTCGAGGTGGCCCGCAGAAACGATCACTTCACGCAGCTGACCGCAGCTCAGCCGAAAGAACTCTGCCGTCGGGCTGCCGCCACTGACCGGCGGCACGTGCGCATCGATACCGATGTTCACGATCCCGTGCTCGGCGAGTACTGCCGGGTAGCTGCGTGCGCAGTTCATATCCGTGCCCATCGTCCGATAGAGGGCGTCAACGAACCCAGCCATCAGCCTGCTGTAAAGGTCGTTCGGAGAGGTGGCACTGAACGGGTCGATGCCTTCGCTCAACAGGATCCAGCCGCCCGGCGCCAACCACGACACCGCACGACCGATGACCTCTTCCCGATCGGAGAGGTGCTGGAGGACCAACCGTGCATGGATCACATCGAAACTTCCGGGCGGGAACTCCGCCGTGGTGATATCCGCCTCCACCACCTCGAGGTTCTCGCGGGCATTCGGATCCAGAAGAGCAATACTGCGATCGAGAGCAATGACGTGTCCCGAAGCGGCACGGTCGGCGAGAGACGCGGCAACCGTTCCGGTACCCGCGCCGATATCCAAACACCGCGAGTCCGGCCGAATGGGCAGCGTGTCGAGCCGCGCGAACGAGATCTCATCGAGTGAACGGGTGAGCGCGTCCAGGCGATCACGCTCGTCACTGCGCTCATGAGCGAAAACCTCGTCGCCGTACCGACCGTTGAGCGTGCTCGTATCCACCATAGGAACCCCGACCTCCATCACCCGACAGCCAGCGGGCGCACATGCGCGAATTTGACGAACCGACGATAAGGCGCCACGTCGATCAAACGGACGTTGACACGCCGCGCCCTGTTCGATCGGCGAGAACAGAAGCAGTGCAGTAGGATCCGCCGATCCAAGCCGGGTGTTCGAAGGCATCAGCTGCCGCTCCAGGGCCGGTATTGCGGGGCGTGACGTGCCAGCGGAATTCGGTCCGTGGCAGACGATCCGAAAGCGGCACCGCCGCTACGACAATCTCGCGCAAGTGCCGAGCCGGCGCGCCCCCTCGGCGGTCCGCGGATGGCACAGACATCTCGCCGATCAGGAAACTCGCTCTAGCCGACCGCGCGACGCATCGTCGCCGCCATCGCGGGATCGTAGGCGACGAGCGTGACGACGCCGACGTTCGTGCGGGTCGCCCGGATCGACGACACCGCCTGGTGCACCGCGTCGTCCGTGGGCCAGCCGAAGGCGCCCGCCGAGATCAGCGGGAACGCGACGGTTGCCACGCCGAGGTCGTCCGCGACCGCGAGACTGCTCCGATAACACGACCGCAGTAACGCGGTGCGGTCCTCGTGGCGCGAGTAGCGCGGGCCGACGGTGTGGATCACCCACGTCGCGGCCAGGTTGCCCGCGGTGGTCGCGACGGCCGCCCCCTCCGCCAACCCGCCCGGCAGCGTCGTCGCACGCAACTTCCGGCACGCCGCGAGGATGGCGGGTCCGCCGCGGCGGTGGATCGCACCGTCGACTCCCCCACCACCGAGCAGCGACGAGTTCGCGGCGTTGACGATCGCGTCCGCCCGCATCGTGGTGATGTCGCCCTCGGCGATGTCGATGACTGTCATGCGTTCTCCCCGTTAAGAGTAGTGGCGGTTACCGTGCGCCCCGACGCGATCCGCACGCCGATGCGGGCGAGGTCCTCGCCGCGGTAACCCGGCCAGCCGTGCAGCATCCGCCGCCACCGGTCCGGCACCGCCGACGCACCCCACCGCGCGCCGAGCAGGCCACCGGCGATGGCGGCGGTGGTGTCGGTGTCGTGTCCGGCGCGCACGGCCTGCTCGAGCGCCCGCGGCAGATGCTCGGGACCGGACGGGCCGGTGGTGGTGATCGCCCACCACGCGGTGAGCAGGGCGTCGACGACCCAGCCGTTGTTCGGGAAGTCCGCCGGACCGCCGCGTTCGGCCGTGTCGAGCAGCGGCGCCCAGTACTCACGCGTCGGCCGCGGCGCACCGTCGAGGTAGCCACGGACACCGTCGAAGGTCCCGTGCAGCACGGCATGCCGGATCGCGTACGTCCACATCTCGCACGCCTCGACCGCACGGGTGTCGTGGTGGGTGAGCAATCCGATCGCGCGCGCCGCCCGCACACACCCGTCGACGTCGTCGAGGTAGGCCAGCGCCACCGGCGCGGTCCGCATCAGCGAGCCGTTGCCGCCCTTACGGCCCGGCACCGCCCACGCCACCTCGGCCATCTCGGACGCCGACACCGGCCGCCGGGACAGCACCGCGGACGTCTGGTTCCCGATGTCCGCCGGATCGGAGTCGAACCACCGGACGAACTGCGCAGCAACGGCATCCAGCCCGGGACCACTGCCGATGTCGAGACCCGAGGCCGCGACCTCCGCGATCACGAGCGTCATCGAGGTGTCGTCGGTCCACTCGCCGGGTGCGAACGCGCCGATCCCCCCACCGATCATGTCGATCACCGTTCCCGTTCCGGGAGTGGTGAATTCGTATCCCGCACCGAGTGCGTCGCCGGCCGCGGTCGCGAGCAGCACGCCCGCCGCGCGGTCGGCCGTCCGTTCGTTCAGCTCCACCCGAACCCCCTTTAGATCGTTTCTGCGCTAAACATTAGATCATCACTGCGCTAATCTGCAAGGGTGACGAAACGAGCAGCGAAGACGACGTGGTCCGACACGGCCGGCAAGGCCCTCACCGACTATCCCCGTCCGTCCGTCGCCGTCGACGTCGCGGTGCTCACCGTCGACGCCGGGGAACTGAACGTCCTGGTGGTCGAGGGCCCGCGCGGACTCGCCCTCCCCGGTTCGTTCCTGCGCCCGGCAGAGCGGTTGTCCGACGCCGCCGAGCGCGCGCTGCAGACCAAAGCGGGTCTCACCGGCACCGACTTCCATCAGCTCGCAATGTTCGACGCCCCCGATCGCGACGACCGCGGATGGGTGCTGTCGATGGCGCACGGCGCTGCCCTCCCGCTGGGCCGACTTCCGCACGCCGCGAGACTCGTTCGCATCGAGGGCCGCGTGGTCACCGAACCACTCGCGTTCGACCACACAGAAATGGTGTCGCACGCGATCGACGATCTGCGCACCCGCTACGCGCACCGCGTCGACCCGTCCGGACTGCTGCCCGAGGTGTTCACCGTCCTCGAACTGAGGCGCCTGTACGAGGCGATCCACGGGCACGCACTGCCGAAGGACTCGTTCCGGCGGACGGTCATCGACTCGCTCGAGACGACCGGGCGGATGTCGAGCAGCGGGACCGGCCGGCCCGCGGAGCTCTTCCGACGCCGCCCCGGATCCGAGCTGCCCGCCGGCGCCGCGGCACTGCTCGCGAACTGACGAACACGCGCCGGACCGGCCGTTCCCGAACTTGTCGGAGGTCCGCGCTACCTTGATGACAGCACGACACGGAGGGCCCCGCGGGGCGCCTCCCGAGTGACGCTCCATCCCGAAGGACAGGGGGGCTGATGTTCGATTTCGACAGCTTCGACCACGCGATCGACCGGTCCTGGACGCGATTCCAGAGTCGACTCGCCGACCATCTCTCCGCGATGCGGAACGACGACATCCTGATTCTCGACTGGATCGAGGAGACCACGGTGGACGGATTCACACCGTGGGTGCAGTTCCTGGTGTGGGACGACGAGTACGTGCGGAGCGAGGTGTCGTCCAACGCGTATCTCGCGCCGCGACACGTGCTGTCGCCGGAGTCCGAGGACCGCCTGTGCGCGCTGGGATGGGGGCGGCCCACCCGCCTGCCGGACGAGGAACCCGACGAGGGATCGCCCGCGTTCTTCGTCGACAAGGAACAGCGCTGGGCCGACCAGCTCGCCGCGATGACCGTCACCACGCTGCGAGAGGTCTGGAGCGTCCCCCACCCGAGTTTTCTGAACCCCGAGATCATCGGCACGCTCGAGGGCACCGATCTCCTCGGCGCCGATACCCCGGACGCGCCCGACGGAGCGCGGCCGGCATCGTCGACGCTCGACGAGACCGCCGCGGTGGCACCCCGCGACCCGTCCGAACTCCGGGAACTGATCTCGCGCACGGTCGATCAGGCGCTGGGCTTCGTGCCGCAGCTCGACGATGACGGCGACGTCGTCCTCACCCTCGGCGGTCAGCCCGTCTTCGTCATCGCCCACCCGGACAAGCCCCTCGTGCGACTGTGGATTCCGCTGCTGCACGCGGTCGCGGGACGCACGCGGGCGGCCGAGAACATCTGCGACCTCACCAAACAATGGCCCGATATCCGGTTCACCCTCGACG
This sequence comes from Rhodococcus sp. TAF43, assembly GCF_052113525.1. NCBI lineage: Bacteria > Bacillati > Actinomycetota > Actinomycetes > Mycobacteriales > Nocardiaceae > Rhodococcus > Rhodococcus sp. TAF43. The sequence continues at coordinate 177,790 of NZ_JBFRDL010000002.1, read as the reverse complement.
AGGATCGGCTGAACGCGTCGATCGACATCTCCGGCAACCCCTTCGTTCCGCGTCATCTCGTCGACGCGATCGACGTGATCGGGAAGTTCCTGCCCACCGTCGACGCACGGTTCGCTGCCCGATTCGACGGGTCGCGGTTCGCGGACGACGACTCGGGTGTCGAGTCCCCCGACGCCAAGAACCCGGATCCCATCGATTCCGTGGACACCGACGACGACCTGCCGGCGGCGCTGTTGACGCTGCTCCATCTCGATCCACACGGCGCCGGTGTCCTCAGCGCGGAGGAGGTCGCGGAGGTGTGCGGTCACGACCGCGACGCGCTCCTCGACTATCTGCGAACCACGTCGGAGCAGGAGATCAGCTGGCGCGAGTCCGCGGAACAGGCCCGTGCCGAGGGTGATTCGGAGGAGGCCGACGTGTGCGACCACGAGGCGAGGGCGTGGGCGCAGACCCACGAGGCGCTGCGATCGGCGCTGCGCGTCGTCGCGCTACCCGATCCCGGTCGACCGATACCGCACGCAATCAAGCCGCGTCAGATGGAACTGTTCGGCAACCCCACCGAACCGACGCTGTTCGACGAAGCGACCGCGATCGAACCGCCGGATCACCGCGCGACAGGTCTTGAATGACCATCTCGCGGGCGCGGATCACGACCATGGAGCGCCCGTTCTGTCCGCATGGTGAGCCCCGAGGAAAAGGGGGAGATGAAATCGGTGCCGTGATGCGTCCGCTCGGAGGAGAATAAGTCGCACCAGGCCGGTTTCACCCTCCAGTGAAGGGACGAGGTCATGTCCGACGATGTGGTCAAGCAGGGTGTAGCAAAAGGGACGTCGATGGGGGCGGCAGTCCTGCTGGTCACCATCGGTGTGCTCGAGTTCCTCCAAGGGATCTCCGCGGTGGCGAAGGACGAGGTGTTCGTCGTCGGACTCGAGTACGTCTACAAGTTCAACGTCACTACCTGGGGATGGATCCATCTCGTGCTCGGCGTGATCATCGCGCTGGTCGGCGCCGTCCTCTTCACCGGTGCGACCTGGGCTCGGGTCGCCGCGATGGTGATCTGCTCGCTGTCGATTCTCGTCAACTTCATGTGGTTGCCCTACTACCCACTGTGGGCCATCCTGCTCGTCGCGCTCAACACAGTCGTGATCTGGGCGGTGGCCACCTGGAACCCCCGGGAGGCCTGACTCGCACGACGACCGCCCGTATCGGATTGGAGCGTGATGGACGAGGGCACGAACGACCGCCCCCTCGACAGCGACGAGCGTTCGGAACTACTCCGGTTACGCTCCGAGGTCGCGACTTTGCGTGCTCGGGAATCCGGCAGCGCCGGCGCTGCCGGTGCGGCGCCGCGGACTCCGCATCACTGGCTGCGTTGGACGGCGGTCACGATCCTGCTGGTCCTGGTCGCCCTCCTCGCCATCGTGTCGGTGACCTCCCGATTCACCCGCAGTCAGATCCTCGATACCGATCGCTACGTCACCACCGTCGCACCGCTGGCCGAGGACCCTGCCGTCCAATCGGAGATCACCAATCAGGTCACCGACGAGATCTTCTCGCGGGTCGACATCGAGGCACTCACCGCCGACGCCCTGAACGCGCTGGTCGATGTCTCGAACCTGAACGAGAAGGCACCCCGCGTCGATCAGGCAGTCGTCGGCCTGGCGCCGGTGATCGCGGGACAGGCGAAGAGCTTCGTCCACGAGACCGTGCTGTCCTTCGTCGAATCCCAACAGTTCCAGGACCTCTGGATCCAGGCGAACCGAACCGCGCACAACGCTCTCGTCGCGGTCGTGACCGGAAACTACGGCCCCAGCTCCGTGGAGGTCGACCAGAGCGGCACCGTCAGCATCTCCTTGGCGACGATCATCGACAACGTGCGCACCGAACTGACGGATCGCGGATTCTCCTTCGCCGAGAACATCCCGACGGTGGACAAGCAGTTCGTGCTGTTCCAATCCCCCGACCTGGTCAAGGCCCAGCGCGCGGTCAACGCGCTCGACAAGGCCTCGGCGATACTTCCGTGGCTGGGGATCGCCTGCGCCGCTGCCGCGGTCGGCATCGCGCCCCGCGGCCGACGGCTGCACACCCTGTCCCTCGCGGGTCTGGCCGTCGCCGTCGGAATGTTCGTTCTGGCAGTGGGAATCCTCGTCGGACGCGCGTTCTACCTCGACGCGGTTCCGGCAGACGTGCTGTCCCCGGACGCGGCGACCGCCGTCATCGACACCGTCGCCGTGCCACTGCGGACGAGTCTGCGTGCCGTCGCGGTGGTGGGCCTGGTTATCGCGCTCGGCGCGTACCTGATCGGTGGCTCGTCCTCGGCCATGGCCATACGCCGCGGATACGGGAAGTCGCTCGACCTCGTGCGACACCCTCGCACCGACCGGACCCCCACCAACGTGGAACGGTGGGCAGGTCAGGCACGAGTGCCATTGCGGTGCTTCATCATCGGGGTTGCCGCCCTGCTGTTGGTGTTCTGGCGGTACCCGACCGGACTGGTCGTGTTCTGGATCGTCGTCATTGCCCTGGTCGCGCTTCTCGCACTGGAAATCCTCATCCGGCCGACCCGCACTCCACAGGTGGAGGACGCCGCCGGCGCCCCAGAGGGCCCGGAGGAGGCGGAGGACACCGCGGACACGGAGAAGCCAGAGGAGCCGGAAGGGTCGACATCCCGTTAGGGCGTCTCTGACAAGGCATGGTCTCCAAGCGTGTGCTGGGATGAAGTGATCGCGCGCGGTTGCGGTCGGGCCGGCCTCATCGCCGATGGGATGCCGGTAGGTCTGCTCGTCTGCAAGATTGGGAGAGGCTTTGGCTGACGATGTTCGTCACGACGAGGGTCCGGACGTCGACTGGTTCTGGGACGTTGTAGAGGAGTCCGCGAGGAGCCGTGAACGCCTTCGCGAAATTCTTGGACGACTGCCGAAGGACGCCGTCTACAAGTTCCAAGATCTGTTCTTGGACTTCGCCGCCGAGCTACAGGACGAGCCATATCGGTCCTATCTGGGGCCCAATGAGTCCGAGGATGGCCTGGAAGATGCAGCGCAGTGGGTCGTCAGCCAGGGGCGGGTGAGGTACGAAGCGGTTCTCACAGAGCCGAGCCGGATGCCGGCACACATCGACGTCGGTGATCCAGCCAATCTTGGCGGGCTCGCTTACGAGGTCTACTACGACCGGTTCGGGGAGCCCCTGGACCTGATCTAGTACTGCAACGACTACTACAACGACAGTTTGTGACGACTGTTGTGGTATTTGATTCTCTGTGCAGTCAGAGGTGCTTAAGTGGTCGACACGGCTTCACCGCGTTCTATGCGCGGTTCGGCCACCGGTTTTCGCAGGCGGAGTCGCGGCGCCGGATGGGCGTTTACGTGCACGGGTTACTCGCCGAGGTCGAACGCAAGAACGGATGGACACTGGCCGAGACGGCCGGTGATGCGGGCCCGGAGGGCATGCAGCGGCTGCTGAACTTCTACTCCCGGGACTGCGACAGGATGCGTGATGACGTGCAGGGTGCTTCTCGCCTACGCTTCCGACCGGGGTCGGGCGCTGATCGATCGGGAGTGGTGCCGGGCCGCCAGAATCAGTGACGAGGTGGATTTTGCCACAAAACCCGAACTGGCGCAGACGATGATCGACGCCGAGCCACACAGTGATTGCCGACCTGCCAGCGACCGACCGGCACATCACCTTGTCGATGGCCGCGGCAGCCTCCCCGACGACCCACGAGTGCGTGAAGTGCGCGGGGAGTGCGGCGTGTACAGGGACCGCCGGTGAGGAATACGCGCGCCTCCCACTGCGGACGGACCCGCCGGGTCCAGTGACTGTGTTTTCGGGGCCGCAAGCGCCTGGAGAGTCAGCCACAGCACGACCGCTGACAACCAGGCGGCCACGCTGAACACCAACGGCCGAGCCCAGGAATCCTCGCGCGACGCGGCGAGCAGTGCGGCGAGGGCCGCAGGCAGCAGCGTCGGAAGTGCAGCGGGTGCGAAGATCGGCCGCAGCGATCGAGGTGCCGATCGACGGGCGAGGACGACGATCGACAATGCGCATGTGCCGGTGAGAAGAGTGGCGCCGACGACGTCGATGGGGCGATGCCAGTACAACGCCTGGACGGCTCCGGCCACGGTGGAGACCCAGACAGCTCCGAGTGCTGCCACCCAACTCTGGGCCCAGGCGGGTGCCACCAGGTACGCCCCGATGGCCAGAGCAACGGTGATGGTCACGTGACCGCTGGGGAAACTGACCTCGGTCAATCCTGAACCGGCACCGACGAGGTCGGGCCGTGGTAGCACTTCCTTCACGAGCTGGGTCGTGACCGATGCCGCCCCGACGATCACGATAGCGACGGCACCGTCGAGCCATCGCTTCTGCAGCGCTGCCCCCAACACGATGAGGAAGGCGCCGACGACCAGGGTCGCCGAATCCGCAATCAGAGGCGGCGGGCCGACCGTGTCCATGATCGCCCAGATCCTGGCGTCGTCGGCGTATCCGACGATCAGAGAGTTCTCAGCCCGCTGGCCGAAGGCAGTGCGCGCTCCTACCACATACAACAAGCCACAGGCGGCGAGCATCGTGAGGGCAACTCCGACCGGCGGCGGCGAAGGAAGAGAACGGTTCCCACTTATGGGAGGTCTTCTGCTCACGTGGTCAGCTCCTGCATGCGTGCTTCGATCGAACATGACTTGTTCGCGGCCGCCTCGAGATTCTCCCCTATGAAGTCGGCACCCACTTCTCGCGGTCCTGTCGAGGCTCACTCACGGGGATGACCCGGAATACTTCCCCTCGATCCGGCGCTGCACCCGGGTAACGTGCGATCGTAAGCAAACGAAAGGAGCCCGGCCGTGGCGAACAGGATCGAGCACAACGCGGGAGAGAACCGCTTCGAGATCTACGTCGACGACGCCCTCGCCGGCTATGCCGACTACATCGAGACGAACGGCGTCCGCGACTTCGGACATACCGTTACCAACCCGGACTTCCGCGGCCAGGGCCTGGCCGGCCAGGTGGTCAAGGCCGCCCTCGACACCTCCCGCGAACAGGGCTTCAAGATCGTGCCGTCGTGCTCGTACGTCGAGAAGTACGTCGCGTCGCACCCCGAGTACGCAGACCTGGTCGCATAGCCGCCATTTTCCGCTAAGTGGGACCGGTCACGCCGCCCCGAAACCCGAAGAGTAACTATGAAGGCATAGGTAGAGCGGGTTCTTCATCTAGCCAACGAGGTTGCGCAAATGTCAGGTGCTTCTGCCATCGGTGATGGCATCTTCCAGATTTCTGTTCCCATGTCCCACAATCCGCTGGGCAGCACCCTCGTCTACGCGATGGAGTCGCCGGGCGGGGTGATCCTCGTCGACGCCGGCTGGGACGGCGACGAGGGCTGGGAGGGATTGACGTCGGGCCTCGAGTCGATCGGGCATTCGGTGTCCGAGGTCGAGGGCGTCGTGCTCACGCACTTCCACCCCGACCACACGGGCCTGTGCGGCCGGGTGCGTGAGGCGTCGGGCGCGTGGATCGCGATGCACGAGGCCGACCACGACATGTTCGAGAAGATGTCGTCGGGCCGCAACGAGGAGTGGATGGACTTCCAGCTGTCCAACCTCGAGCGCGCCGGCGCGTCGTTGACCGACCGGGAGGCGTTCGAGAAGGCAGCGCAGGGCGATCCCCCGGTGGGTCCGGAATCGGCACCCGACCGCGTCCTGGTCGACGACGAGCTGATCGGACTGAGCGGACGGAACCTGCGGGCGGTGTTCACTCCGGGTCACACCCCCGGCCACGTGTGCTTCTACCTCGAGGATGCCGACGTCATGTTCACCGGCGACCACGTGCTGCAGAAGACCACCCCGCACATCGGCAACTTCGTGTACCCGCTCGAGGAGCGTGACGCGCTCGCCGAGTTCATGGAGTCGCTGCGCCGCGTGCAGAAGATGGACGTCACCCGCGGGCTCGGCGCGCACGGTCTTCCGATCGTCGATGTGGCGGGCCGTGCCGGTGAGTTGATCGATCACCACGAGGAACGCCTCGACCACCTGTACGAGGCGTTCGGCACCGACGAGATCACCGTGTGGCAGGTGGCCGAGCGGATGAAGTGGTACCGGCCGTGGGAGAAGTTCCACCCGATGGCCAAGGGGATGGCGCTGTCCGAGGCCGCCGCGCACCTGCGCCACCTGGTGGCGCGCGGGCAGGTCTCGCAGGTGCCGAACACCGAGCCGGCGCGGTTCGCCCGGAACTGAGCTACATGCGGCGCGGGCGTCCCGGTCGCCGCATCTTCTCGGCGTTCGAGGGCGCCCGTCCCGCGTCGTCCAGCGCACGTCGCAGCAGGAACTCGATCTGCGCGTTGGTACTGCGCAGGTCGTCGGCGGCCCATCGCGCGAGCGCGTCGTGCACGGCCGGGTCGAGGCGCAACAGCACCTTCTTGCGTTCGACCATGACGGCGCAGCCTACTGGTAGAGGGTTCCGGTGTTGACGACCGGCTGGGCGCCCTGGTCGCCACAGAGCACCACCAGCAGATTCGAGACCATCGCCGCCTTGCGCTCCTCGTCGAGTTCGACGGTGTGCTCGCGCTCGAGCCGGTCCAGCGCGGAGGCGACCATGCCGACCGCACCCTGCACGATCTGCTCGCGCGCCGCAATGACGGCACCGGCCTGCTGGCGCCGCAGCATCGCCTGCGCGATCTCCGGGGCGTACGCGAGCTGATTGATGCGCGACTCGATCACCTGCACGCCCGCGGACCGAACACGCTCACCCACCTCGTCGGACAGCTTCGAGGTGATCTCGTCCGCGTTCTGCCGCAAAGAGATCGACTCCCCGCCGCCGTCGTAGGGGTAGCTGCCGGCGATGTGCCGCACTGCGGCCTCGGTCTGGACCGCCACGAACTCCTCGAAATCGTCGACGTCGAACATGGCGCGAGCGGTGTCGCGGACCTGCCAGACGATCACGGCGGAGATCTCGATCGGATTGCCGTCCGCGTCGTTGACCTTCGCCTTCCCGGTGTCGTGGTTGCGAATCCTGGTGGAGATGGCCCGGCGTGTGTTCAGCGGGTTGACCCAGCGCAGTCCGTCCTGCCGCAGCGTCCCCGAGTAGGAGCCCTGCAGCAGCTGAAGCACCCGCGCCTGCCCCGGCTCGACGAGCACGAGCCCCACCAGGGCGTCGAGCGCGCCGAAGAGGAACACTCCCCCGGCGACGATGAGCGGAATGTTGATCCCCGACCCGAGCAGGATCCCGGCGGCGATCAGACCGGCGCCGGCGACGATCGCCAGCAGCCCGCCGATCGCGAAGGGCCAGCCGTTCGCGGACCAGCCGGGACGCTCCTCCACCCCCGTGGCCTCGATCGGAACGGATTCGATTGCGGATGTCCCGGATGTCCCGGCAGTCATGGGTGCCCTCTCGTCAGCGTGGCGCAGTCCGTCGCGCACCATCAAAACAGATATTAAAGTGATATCAGTTTTTAAGCAAACGGTGAATCGGCGGCACCCTGCGTCCTCCTGAACGGGATACGCACCCCTGAAGCTGCAACACGTTCTACTGTGCTGGCATGAGCATTCTCATCGACGACCGCGCCCGCGTACGGACACTGACGCTCGATCGGCCCGACGCACTCAACGCGTTCAGCGAGGCGCTGTACGACGCCACCACCGAGGCGCTGCTGGCCGCCGCCGACGACCCGGAAGTCGCGGTGGTGCTGCTCACCGGCAACGGACGCGCGTTCAGCGCGGGTACCGATCTGCGCGAGATGCAGGCGCTCACAACCGATCCGAACTACCAGCGCGGCAAGTATGGCTTCAATGGCCTGATCGACGCACTCGTGAACTTTCCCAAGCCGCTGATCTGCGCGGTGAACGGACTCGGGCTGGGTGCCGGTGCCACCATCCTCGGGTTCGCGGATCTAACGTTCATGTCCAGCCAGGCGCGGCTCAAGTGCCCGTTCACCGATCTCGGCGTGGCACCGGAGGCCGCGTCGAGCTACCTGATGCCGAAGCTGATCGGCCGGCAGAACGCGGCATGGGTGCTGATGAGTTCGGAGTGGATCGACGCGGACCAAGCCCAGGAGATGGGCCTGGTGTGGCGGGTGTGCGCGCCGGACGAGCTCATGGACGTCGCCCGGGCCCACGCCGAAACCCTGGCAGCCAAGCCGATCTCGAGCCTGATCGCTGTCAAACGGACGATGACCGAGCCGCTGCGCGCCGAGATCGCCGCCGCGCGCGAACGGGAGAACGCGTGCTTCCGCGAGATGCTGGGCGGGCCCGCGAACAGGGAGGCGCTGGCCGCCTTCGCGGAGGGCCGACCGGCCGACTTCAGCACGTTGCCCGCCGGAGCATGAGTGTGTGTCGTGCTCATGATCTAGCGTGAGTCCCATGGAGTCGATCGGGTTGCGGGTGCTGCTGTGGCTGACTTTCACCATCGCGGGGGTCGCGGTCGTCTGGGCGTCGCGGGCCGCGGCCAGCGGCCGTCTGAAGCGAAACCCGTACGCCGGCATTCGGACACCGTCGACGATGGTGAGCGACGAGGCGTGGACCACCGCCCACCGAGCCGGGAGCCGCACGATGCAGATCGGTGGCTACTGCTCGATCCTCACCGGATTCGGCGCCCTCGCCCCGCTGTCGGAGACCTGGCTGACGGTGCTCGGCAGTGTGGGGGCCGGCTGCCTGCTGGGCTTCACCCTCATCGGCGCCTGGATCGGCATCCGCGCCGCACGGGAGGTCCCGCTGGACTCCGAACCCGAACCGGCCTAGCCGTCGGTAGTCTTCACTCCCGCGAGGACGTTGAAGGCGCCGGTCAGGAGGTTGAGGGCGACGATGCCGACGACATCGGCGATCTCGCGGTCGCTGTAGCCGTGCCCGCGAAGGTCCGCGACGTGTTCATCGGTGATCGAGGTCGGTTCCCGGTAGACGCGAAGGCCGAGGTCGATCATTGCCGCGATGGCGGGATCGGCCGAGGTGCCCTCTCGGGCACGGTCGATCTCGGCGGTCTCGACACCGTGGGCGTGCGCGGCGGCGATGTGGGCTTCGAGGCAGGCAGCGCAACCCTGCCGGGCCTGGACCGCGATCGAGATTCGCTCGCCGATCCTGCGGCTCAGTTTCGCGCGCTTCATGGCCCGGCTGAGCTGTAGGTAGCCGCCCAGCACGGCGGGCGAGTGCGCCATCGTGGAGACCATGTCGCCAACCTGTCCATGACGGGAGACCAGGTCGGAGAGAAGATCCCGTGATGCACCGACAGCGGTGTCCGGGGTGAGAGGTGTGAAACGAGGCATAGCAGTCCTCTGTGGTTTCGTGAGCGGTCGGCTCCCCGCCCGTCCTGGCTTACCGCCGGTGGGGGTGGCCGGGACGGGCGGCGAAGTCGACCTGTATGTGCGGTTGCTCAGTTGGTGGTGAGCTTGTACCCGGCGTTCTCGACGGCCTGCCGGACATCGGCGTCGCTGACCGGACCCTCGCTGGTGAGAGTGATTCCGCCGGTGGCGAGGTCGATGTCGACGCCGATGATTCCGGGAATCCGCTCGACGTGCCTGGTGACCTTTCCCGCGCAGCTTCCGCAGGTCATTCCGGCGACGAGGTAGGTGCGATTGGTGGGCATGGGTTGAGCCTTCCTGTTCGATTCGAAGCTTTGCGGGTCAGGCGTTCACAGGCTCCGGGGCAACCTTGGTCGATCGCATCGCTACCGCGGTGATACCCGCGCCCACCAGCGCAATGACTGCCGCACCGATGAAGACTGCGGAGAACCCGTTCGTCAGCTCCGTCAGGTCACCGAGCTGGTCAGCACCGAACACGGTTGCGATTGCCGTCATCACGGCCAGCCCGACAGCAGAGCCGACCTGGTAACTGACATTGACGATGCCGGACGCCAATCCGCCCTCCTCGGGGCGTGCGGCCGAAATCGCCGTCCCCAGTGAGGGAATGAACGCCAGCGTCATGCCTGCCGCTGCCACCAGCGACGCCGGCAGCACATCGACCCAGAAGTTGCCGGTGGGCCGCACCAACGACATCCACCCCAGCCCGATTCCGAGAACCAGCAACCCTGCCACGATCATCGTCTTGGCTCCGAACCGCTGCATGGCCCTGGGAGCGACAACGATCATGCCGAGCATGACGAGCATTGTCATCGGCAGCAGAGCCGCACCGGCCGGGAAGGCGCTGTAACCGAGCACTTGCTGCAGGTACAGGTTCAGGAAGAACCACATCGGTATCCACGCCGCACCGAGGACCAGCTGAGCGATGTTGGCGGCGGCGAGGTTGGGTGCCTTGAAGATTCCGAGTCGTACCAATGGTTCGCGGCGCTTGGACTGGATCATCACGAAGGCGCCCAACAATGCGGCCGATACCGCGAGCGCAAGCCACGTCTGCCCCGATCCCCAGCCGACGTCGGGTGCCCTGACGATGCCGAAGACTCCGACAGCGAGGCCTGCCGTGACGGCGAGTGCGCCGAGAAGATCGATCGATCCGGTGCGCGCGGCGGCGTTCGGCATCAGGAAGGGCGTGGCGATCAGTGCGATGACGGCGATGGGGATGTTGAGATAGAAGACCCACGGCCAGCTGGCGTATTCGGTGATGACGCCGCCGAGGAACACCCCGGCGGTGCCGCCGGCCGGGGCCGCAGCACCGTAGATGGACAGCGCCTTGGTCATCTCCTTCTGCGTGCTGCCGAACAGCATCATCAACAGGGTGAGGGCCGACGGCGCGATGAGTGCCGCACCGGCGCCCTGGACTGCGCGGCCCGTGAGCTCGACGGCGACGTTGCCGGCGGCACCGGCGACGACGGAACCGGCCAGCAGGATCAGCCAGCCGGCGGTGAACACTCGGCGGGCACCGAACAGATCCGAGAGGCGCCCACCGAGTAGGAGCAGCCCACCGAATGCGATGACGTAGGCGTTGAACACCCACGTCAGGCCCTCCTGGGAGAAGCCCAGATCACTCTGCATCTGGGGAAGAGCGACACCGATGATGGAGGTGTCCATGATGACCATGAACTGCGCGGCGGCTATCAACGCCAACGCCCACCACTTTCGGGTGGATTGTGCTTGCGTGGACATACTGCCCCTTCCTTACCTGTACGGGGTATGGGCGATGGAATGGAAGATCAAGGGCGATCTGGACGATCAAGCCACGGCGAACACTGGCCCGCACGGACGCGAAATGCCCGCCAAACAGGCAATACTCGAACATCCTCGATCGGCGCCCACCACAGGGGCACATCAGATCTCCCGTCGGTGATTGTCTCACCGATCGATACCCTAGGGGGGTATAGTACAAATTGCAATGCGGCCTGCGGCATCGCAGTACGCAACCCCGAGACGCACGACAACCGCAGCCCTTCCGATACGGAAGCTGCCACCGCCCTACCACTTGGAGGACTGATGTTCAGCGAGAGCGGCTACACACTGGAACTGGCAGCGTCGGAGACGACCGTCGGGAGCCGGGTACCCCTGCAGTTCCGGATCGTCGATTCGACCGGAATCCCACTGACCCGGTACACCGACGCCCACGAGAAGCAACTGCATCCGATCGCGGTCAACCACGACCTGACCGGATTTCAGCACGTGCACCCCGAACTGGATTCGTCCGGAACCTGGCATGTGCCAGTCGATTTCGATCACGCCGGCGACTATCGAATCTTCGCCGACTTCACCCCGGACGGCGGCGACGGAATCACGCTGGGTGCGGACGTGCACGTCGCAGGCACCTACGAGCCGCGGCCATTGCCCCTCGCGACCGCCACTGCGACGGTCGACAGTTACACCGTCTCCCTCGACGGGGCGGCCCACGCAGGCCGAACATCGAAGCTCACGCTCTCGGTCAGCCGCGACAAGCAACCCGTAACGGACCTGCAGCCCTATCTGGGCGCGTACGGCCATCTGGTCGCGTTACACGCCTCCGACCTCACGTATCTCCACGTCCACCCGGACGGCCATCCCGGTGACGGCGTTACACCGGCTGGGCCCGCCATCAACTTCTACGCCGGCATGCCGAGCGTCGGGGCCTACCGCTTGTTCTTGGACTTCCGACACGAGGGAGTGGTGCGTACCGCCGAGTTCACCGTGACTGCCGACAACGCGACTACACCGGTACCCGAGCAGGCATCCGGTCACCACAGCCACTGACCCGACGACGCCGAATCTGTTCCACAACAACGACGTAGACGAAGAACTCCACCGAGGAAATGGAAGGCAAGATGTCATCGACAGCCCGACGAGCATGGGCGATAGCCATGCACCCTACTGTTCGCGCAGCAGCACATTGCGCGGCGATGTGCGCATTGATCGCCCTGCAGGACAACGGAAGCCGAAGGGCATCCGCGCACCGAACCGGAACCGGGAACTGCTGTGCCGCCACCGGTTGACAGTGGCGCGCCACGCCCTAGTCGTCGGCCGCCTCGAACCGCGCCCGGCGCCGCCGCTTGATCCGGACGCCGACGACGGCAGCGGCGCCGCCGATCGCCGCCCCGACAATCACGCCCGCCCACGTCGACGACGCGCTGTCGCTGTTCGACACCAGCAGGCGGGCGACAATTCCGGCCGCGCCGATCACGTAGACCGCGACGGCGATCTCCCACGACCCGCATGGCGTTCACGAAGACACTCATCGTCACCCCTCCTCGTCCAACGGGAACAGCGTCTCGACACTCGCGTCCAGCGCCCGCGCCAGACGCAGCGCGAGATAGACGCTCGGCGCGTAGTCGCCGCCCTCCACCGACACGATGCTCTGACGGCTCACACCGCCCGCACGTGCCAGTTCGGCCTGCGTTATCCCGGCCTGTTTGCGATGCTCGCGCACCCGGTTGCCGCGTGGTGTACCGGTCACAGGAAGAGTAAAAGATGGTTGACACCCAGATGTCAAGCATCCTTGTCACCCCTCGGTCGGCGTGCCCTCGTCGCGCAGTACCTTCGCCGACGCGGCGAACCGCCGGACCTGGGCGTCCTGCCACACGTGGGCCGGGGTGCCGCCACCGAGGACGCGACTGGCGAGTGTCGGGGACGTTCCGATCGGGACATCGCTGCCGGCGATGACGATGTTGCCGTCACGCTTGCCCTTGAGCATGGCGGGGTCCGCGATGATCGCGGTGTGCTCGAACACCGCGCCGATCGTCGCCGCCTCGGCGCGCGCGCCGCGCAGATCCGGGGTATCGCCGCAGTTCACCACGTAGATGCCGCCCGGGGACAGCACGCGGCGTGCCTGCCTGGTGAACTCGAGCGTGGTGAGCGGCCGAGGCGTGCTGCGTCCGGCGAACACGTCCCGGATGATCAGGTCCCGGCTGTCGTCGGTGAGCGTCTCGGTGACCGCGCGCGCCTCCCCCACCCGAACCCGCAGTAGCGGCGCCCGCGGCAGGTCGAACCACTCGCGGACCAGCACGGCGAGGCGGCCGTCCAGCTCGACGACCACCTGACGCGCCTCCGGGTACACGGATGCGAAGCTGCGGGCCAGCGTGCAGGCGCCGCCGCCGAGGTGGAGCACCCGCAGCTTGGTCTGCGAATCCCATTGGGAACGAGACAGTTCGGATATCCACCGCATGTAGTCGAAAGCGAGGGTCTGCGGATCGGCGAGGTCGATGTGCGAACTCGGTTCACCGTTGATCTTCACGATCCAGCTCTGCGGATCGAACGGATCCTCCTCGAGTTCGCACATCCCGGTGTCGATCTCGTAGGCCCCTGCGACGGGTCCTCCCTCGTCACCGCGAGGAGTGCGCCCCTCGGTTCTGCGGCCGCCCCGCTGCCTGCCCATCGACGCCATCCCTGCTGCTCACGTGTGCCGCCACGAACGCGAACACTCGACGACCAGGGTAGCCGGTGCCGGCCGACCGATCACACCGCGACGCCGGGCCGGGTCGTCTCGACCACCCCGCCGATCCACGGCAGGACCGCGCCGCGCACCGCCACCGGCTTCGGCAGCAGACCGTTGGCATACAGCAGGTCCGCGGCGCGCTGCTGCTCGTCGAGGAACTCCTCGGTGACCGGACCGATCCCGAATGGCCGGCCGCGCAGTGCCTCCTCCCAACGGTTCAGATCTGCGGTGCCCCCGCGCCTTTCGGCGTCCTCGACGAAGAATCTCGCCGCTTCACGAGGATTCGCGACGATCCACGCGTCGGATTCCTGCAGCGCGGCGATGACCGCCTCGAGCTCGGCGCGGTGGTTCTCGGCGAAGTCGCGGCGCACGAACCACAGTGACGGATGACTGAACAGCCCGTCGGTGTCGACGAGGGTGTGCAGCCGGGCGGCAGCCTCCACGTCGGCCAGCCCCGGATAGGCGCCTACCCAGGCGTCGAGGTCACCGCGCAGCAGTGCCCCGCCGCCCTCGTTCACATCGACATCCACCGGCACGACATCCGACCACGTCAGGCCCTCGCGGTCGAGGGCGAGCAGCGCGAGCGTGGTCTGCCACGACCCGTGCGTGATCCCGATCCGCTTGCCGCGCAGGTCCGCGGCGGTGCGGATACCCGAGTCGGCGAGGGTCACCAGCCGGCCGTTCTCCACCCGAGGGCCGGAGATGCCGACGTAGACCAGGTCGCGGCCCTGACCGAGGGCGGTGATCGGCGGGGTGAACCCGGTCCCGATGACGTCGTAGCCGCCGTCCTCGAACAGCCAGTCCGAGTGCAGCGTCGGCAACCCGTGCCGGGGATCGACCCGTCGCGTCGACGGCAGGTCGCGCAGGTCGACCCACTCGACGTCGGGGAGACGGAGTTCGAGCAGGCCGTTGTGGCGCAGCGCGAACAGGGAGTTGTTGTTCGGGAAGTACCCGACACGGATGGTCACGGAAGTCCTCCTGAAATCGGTTCGGGCTCAGACGAGTCCGCGGCCACTCAGCGCCCGCGGACCGGCCTGTTCGAAGACGTTCTCGAACGCGGCCGGATTCTCCCACTGCCGGCGAGTGAGGTCCTGGGTGACCTCGAGGAACTTCTGCACCGCCTCGGGATGTTCCTGCAGCACCGCGGTGCGGCCGGCGACGATCGTGTTATCGACCGAGTCGATGCTGCCCTCGGTGGCGATCTCCTTGGCACCCTTCACTTTCGCCTCCTGGTAAGGAGCAAGGAAGGAGGCCCACGCATCCACCTGCCCGGTGGAGAACGCGGACGCCGCATCGGTCTGCTGCAGCGGTACCCGCGCCACCGAATCGATAGGGATGCGCGCCGCGGTCAGCGCCTTGAGGACGATGTACTCGCCCTTGGCCGCCGGATTGACGGCGACCCGCTTGCCCGCGAGGTCCTCGAGCTTCTCGATGCCCGACCCGGGTGTGGCGATGATGCCACTCTGGTCCTTGTTGTACGGGTCGGACGTCGCGAAGATCCGGACGCCGACGTCCTTCGACAGCGCGCCCACGACGGGGCTGTAGGCGCCGGTCTGGATATCCAGTTCCCCGGTGTTGAACAGTTTGAGGTTGGAACTGAATCCCGGTGCGGTCTTGACCCATTCGATCTTCGCTCCGAGCGGTGCGAGCGCTCGGTCGAAGTCACCGTCACGCTTCCCGACCGCAATCGCTCCGGAGTTGCCCGGGTCGTAGACCTTGAGGGTGAACTGATCGGTCGCGGCGTCGGACGCCGCGGCGTCCGAACCGCCACATGCAACCGCCAGCCCTGCCAGGGGAACGAGCGCGAGCGCGAGAGCAGCTCGGGGCAGACGGCGCATACGGAACATCGAGGACTACTGGGTTGCAATGGGACGGAAAATCCGTGCGCCGCACTCGGATCGGGGGCGCAACGGGATGGGGTGACAGAGAACAACGTTAGGACCGGACGGTCGCAATGCCACGGGTTGCCGTCTGGCTGAATACAACGCTTGACACACCGGGTGATTCGTGCCGATCGAACGTCCGAAAGGTTCACAAGGCAGGTGGTCGGGTTTAGACTCGGCTGCGAGTGGTAACCCGATCCCCGACGACTGCAGCCCCACTGCGACTGCGAATCCGACGATGGGCGTTCGATGGAACAGACAGGGAACACCTCGCACAACGGTCACAGATCCGGCAACGGCCGAATGTCGTTCGCCGACGGAGCCGTGCGGACCGTCTCCGGGATCGCGGAGGTGACCACCGCCTCGATCGGCGCGGTCGGCGGCGCGGCTGTCGGGACCGTCGTCGGGGGCGTCCGGGGCGCGGTCGGCGGAATGGCCGACGGGATGCGCAGAGGCGTCGAAACCGGGAGCCACTCCACACCGGCCGCCGTACTGACCATGGCCGCCGCGGGCGCGGTGGGGCTCGTCGAATGGCCGGTGGTCCTGACCGTCGGGGGCGCCGCGCTCGTGTTGAGGCAACTCCACGAGCGCGGCGCGCACCCGGAGGCTGCGATGGCCGCCGCCCCCGCGAGCGCGCCCGCCAAGCCCACCCGAGCGGGTCCCGACCGCACCGCGAACACCAAGAAGGCAACTGCGAAGAAGACGACGAAGAAGAGCACGACCTCCCGGCCACGGGGGCGTACCACTCGGTGAGGATCGCGGGGGTCGGGGCACTACTGGGGCAGGCACGCGCACTGCCCCGCCGGAGCCTGGACACGGCACTGACGACGGCGGTCGTCGGCACCGCCGCGACCGCGGGTGTGCTGACCGCGCTGCTCGCGCCTCGACAGGCCGACTCCCCCGGCACCGATCGTCCACCGCCGCCGGCCTGGGACGATGCCGTGCTCCGCGCCCGTGTGGCCGCGCTCGCCGCCCACTCCGTCGGGTTCGGATTCGCGACGGCGGGACGGATCCTGACGTTGCCGCGGCTTCCCCTCGCGCTGGCCGCGCCGGTGACGGTCCTCGACTACCAACCGCGGCTGCGCCGGCTCCTGGAGGCCGGGCTCGGTCGCGTCGGCACCGACCTGGTCCTGTCGACCGCGACGGCCGCCGGCTTCGCGGCCGCGCAGGCGCCGGCCCCTCTCGCGGTCGAGGCGCTGCTGCGGGCGTCGGTGGTGGGCGAGGTGGTCGCCAACCGGCGCGCGTGGCAGCGCAGTCCCCTCCCCCGGAGCACGCCCGCCGACACCGCTCCCCCCAGCGGCGCGGTCGATCGCCATCTCGAGCGGGCCGCGTGGGTACAGCTCGCGGGCTCGGTGGCCGTCGGTGCCGCCACCGGCAGTCTCCGCACGGCCGGGACGACGGCTCTGGTGACGGCCCCGAAGGCGGCCCGCACCGCACGTGAGTCCTTCGCGAGCGCGCTCGGTCGCGGACTGGTCACCGATCACCGCGTGCTGTGCCGCGGCCCTGACGTGCTGCGTCGGATCGACTGCGTGACCGCGCTGGTCGTCGACCCGCGTGCGCTGTTGACCACCGATCTGCGGGTGAGCCGGATCCGGGGCGTTGCGGAGGACCGTCGGGCGCGCGTCTGGGACGTGGCCCGCACCGCCGTCGACGACGGAGTGCTCGGGCAGGGCTGGCATCGACTCGCGGAACTGTCGGAGGTGGCAGACGTCGCCGACGACCCCGACGCCGCGGTGCTGGTCGCGCCCGTTCGCGATCCCCTGGCCGGTGGCCTGCTCGAACAGATTCGACGGTCCGCCATGACCGTCCACTCGATCGACGACGATGCCCTCGGAACCCTGCGCTCGGCGTTCGACGAGCTCCGGAAGCCCACCGGCGCAGTCGATTCCGACCTACTGGAGATGGCACTGAACCTGCGGGACGGTGGCGCGTCGGTGGCGGTTCTCGCCGCGGACTGTCCGCGGGCACTCGCGACCGCGGACGTCGGGATCGGGCTCGTGCGCAGCGGCGCCCCGCCGCCCACCGACTGCGACCTCCTCGTCCCCGACCTGGCGGCCGCATGGCGGGTGGTGCGCGCCGTCCCGGCGGCCCGGACCGCCAGTCGCCGCGGTATCGAGATTGCCACCGGCGCTTCACTTCTCGGATCGCTCCTGATGCTGCCCGGGACGCACGGCCGCGGCCCGGGACCCGTCAGCGCCGGGGCCGGCGCCGCACTGTGGACCGGCCACCGGCTGGCTCGACAGGTTCTGCGCGCCGCGACACCCCTGCCGGATCCACAGCACGACTGGCATTCGATGCCCGTCGACCGTGTCCGCGCCATGCTCGGCACGCCCGGACCGCGGTCGGAGACGGCCGGGGCGGGCCGCCTGATCGCGACGGCGACCTGGATGCGGCGTCCCGTGGAGGCCACCTGGGATTTCGGGCGCTCGCTGCGGACCGAGCTGTCCGACCCGCTGACGCCGATCCTCGCCACGGGCTCGGCCGCGAGTGCCGTGCTCGGCTCCCCCGTCGACGCGATCCTCGTCGGATCCGTCCTCGTCGGCAACGCCGCACTGTCCGCCGTCCAGCGCCTGCACGCGGAGCGGCTGCTGCGGCGGCTCCTCGCGGTGCAGGACACCCCGGCTCGCGTGGTCCGCGGCGGACAGGGCGGACACGAGGCCGTGGCCGCCGGACTGCTCCGCGCGGGCGAGGTGATCGAGGTACGGCCGGGTGAGGTGGTGCCCGCCGACGGCCGCCTGATCGAGGCCGACGGCGTCGAGGTGGACGAGTCCTCCCTGACCGGGGAATCCCTCCCGGTCGACAAGCAGACCGAGGCGACGCCGGGTGTCCCCCTCGCCGAACGCAGCTGCATGCTCTACTCGGGCACCACCGTCCTGACCGGCACCGCGACCGCCGTGGTGACCGCCGTCGGCGCCGCCACCGAGACGGGCCGCGCATCCGCGCTGTCGCCGACACCGGTCGGCCGGACAGGGCTGCAGGCCCAGCTGGGCGAGTTGACCCGGCGGGTCCTGCCGGTCAGCGTCGGCGGTGGTGCGCTGGTCACCCTCACCTCGATGCTGCGCGGCGGAGGGCTCCAGGCCGCGATCACGAGCGGCGTCGCCGTGGCGGTGGCGGCCGTGCCCGAGGGCCTGCCCCTCGTCGCGACCCTCGCCCAGCAAGCCGCAGCGCGCCGGCTCACGCATTCGTCGGCGCTGGTACGCGCGCCCCGTTCGGTCGAGGCACTCGGCCGGGTCGACGTCGTGTGCTTCGACAAGACGGGCACGCTCAGCGAGGACCGCCTGCAGGTCACCGCGGTCCGGCCCCTCGGCTCGCACGACCACGACGACGTCGTCGACGCCGCAGCCCGGACATCGATCACCGCGGACGGGAAGGCGGCCGCGCACGCCACCGACCGCGCCGTGGTGGAGGCCAGGGCGAGGTCGGGCAGCGTCCACACCGCCGACGTGCTGCTTCCGTTCCGGTCCGGCCGCCCGTACGCCGCCGCGATCACCGGCACCGACCTGGTGGTCAAGGGCGCACCCGAGGTGATGCTGGCCGCCTGCACCGGCACCTCACCCGCACCGCTCGAGACGATCGTCGACGAGGTGCAGACGATGGCCGAGCAGGGCCTGCGCGTGATCGCGGTGGCCCGCCGCACCCTCACCGCGGACCAGGCGGCGCGGGCCGCGGACGATCCCGACGCGATCGAATCCCTGTGCCGCCGGGGGCTGGAGCCGCTCGGCCTGCTGGGGCTGTCCGACACCGCCCGACCCGAGGCCGCCGGGCTGCTCCCCGCCCTCGAGGAGCGGGACGTCTCGGTGCGGCTGATCACCGGCGATCATCCCGTCACCGCCGCCGCGATCGCCCGGGACCTGGGCCTCGAACTCGACGCGGGCGACGTGCTGACCGGCACCGAATGGGAGGCGCTGTCGCACCGGCGGCAGGAGACCGCGGTGCGCGAGCGCCAGGTGTTCGCGCGGATGTCGCCGGAGCAGAAGGTACAGATCGTGCAGACCCTCGAACGCACCGGGCACGTCTGCGCGATGGTCGGGGACGGCGCCAACGACGCCGCCGCGATCCGGGCCGCGAGCATCGGGATCGGCGTCGCGTCGCACGGCAGCCACCCGGCCCGCAGCGCGGCCGACATCCTGCTGCTCGACGGCCACGTCGACGCGATCCTGGACGCGATCGACGAGGGCCGGCAGCTGTGGCAGCGGGTGCAGTCGGCGGTGTCGGTGCTGCTCGGCGGCAACGCCGGCGAGGTTGCGTTCGCGCTGATCGGGAGCGCGATCAGCGGGCGTGCCCCCCTCAACGCGAGACAACTGCTGCTGGTCAATCTGCTCACCGACGCGCTACCGGCGGCGGCGCTCGCGGTGAGCCCACCCAACCCGGACCGCGCCTACGACGGCCGCGGGCCGGACACGGCCGCACTGTGGCGGACGGTCGCCGTGCGGGGCGCGGCGACCGCGGCCGGTGCGGGCGTCGCGTGGGGTCTGGCCTCGGTCACCGGCCGCCCGCGCAGGGCGTCGACGGTGGGACTCGTCGCGCTCGTCGGGGCCCAGTTGGGGCAGACGCTGATCGATTCCCGCAGCCCGCTGGTCGTGACGACGGCCGTGGGCTCGCTGGCGGTGCTCGGCGCGGTGGTCAGCACGCCCGGGGTCAGCCAGTTCCTCGGTTGCACCCCACTCGGCCCCGTCGGATGGACGCAGGCCCTCGGGTCCGCCGCCGGTGCCACCGCGGCCGCCGCGGTGGCACCCCGGGTACTCACATGGTGGCAGACACGCAGCACCGCGCCGAATCAGTCGACGATCAGCACTCCCGCGCGCAGCAGCACGGCGTACGTGTGGCGCAGCGGCGGGGTCAGAACTGCGGCGACGGCACCGGTCAACGGATCGGTCCGCGAGGGAGCGAGAGCCGATGCGAACGCAGACAGTGCAGGTAACGAAACGATCACGGCTCCCACGATGGCGGCCGTAGGTGTCCGGCAGGTGAACGACGAGGATGGGCAGGGCGAACGATGACCGAAACAACCATGGACCTTCAGCACCGACTCGATTCGCACCAGGCCGCGCTCGAACAGATCGACCAGGGCTCGCGCTTCGCGATCCGGCTCCCGCTCGTCGGGGACATCGGGGTGCCCCGGCCCGAACAGCTGGCATATTTCGCCGCCCTCGGGCTGCTCGCGGCGTTCGAGCTGATCGACTGGCCCGTGGCTCTCGCGATCGCCGCCGGGCACGCGCTGGCCGCCGATCAGCACCACCGCGCGCTGCAGGAGGTCGGCGAGGCGCTCGAGAGCGCCTGATCAGGAGCGCAGGTGGGCGAGCACCGCGAGCACCCGCCGGTGTCCGGTATCCGACGCTGACAGTCCGAGCTTCGCGAAGATGTTACCGATGTGCTTGCTCACCGCGGTGTCGCTGACCACGAGTTTGCGGGCGATGTCCGCGTTGCCGAGCCCCTCCGCCATCAGTCCCAACACCTCCGATTCGCGCGGGGTGAGGGTGCGGATGGGATCGTCGGCCCGGCGCCGGCTCATGAGCTGCGAGATCACCTCGGGATCCATCACCGTCCCGCCGTCGACCACCCGGCGCAGCGCGTCGACGAACTCCTCGACCTTGCCGACCCGCTCCTTGAGCAGGTAGCCGACGCCGGACGCGCCACCCGACAGCAGCTCCCCCGCGTACCGGTCCTCGACGTATGCCGAGAGCACCAGGACCGGGAATCCGGGCCGACGCCGCCGCGCCTCGATCGCCGCCTTCAGGCCCTCGTTGGTGAACGTCGGCGGCATGCGCACGTCCAGCACGGCACCGTCCGGCGGATCCGCCTCGAACGCCGCGAGGAACTTCTCGGCGTCGTCGACCGCAGCCGTCACCTCGATCCCGACGCTGCGCAGCAGGAGCGCGAGCCCCTCCCGGAGCAGAGCGTCGTCCTCGGCGATCAGAATCCGCACGGCAGTGTCACCTCGAGTCTCGTCGGCCCGCCGAGCGGGCTCTGCACGGTCATAGTTCCCTCGAACGCTGCCACGCGGCGCCGGATCCCGGCCAATCCGCTGCCCGCGGTCTCCACCGCACCGCCGTGCCCGTCGTCGAGGACGTCGATCACCATGGTCGCCCCCGCCGCGTCGTCGCGGGTGCCGATCGTGAGCTGCACGCGCTCGGCACCGCTGTGCTTGACGACGTTGGTGAGGGCCTCGGCGACGACGAAGTACGCGGCCGCCTCCACCGCGGCGGGCGCCCGGCGCAGGCCGTCGACGTCGAGCACGCACGGCACCGTGCAGCGTCCCGCCAGCGCCGACACGGCACCGCCCAGCCCGAGCTCGTCGAGGATCGGCGGATAGATGTCGTGGACCAGCGTCCGCAGCTCCGACAGCGCGTCCGACGCGGCGTCCTGCGCCCGAAGCAGCTGCGGCAGAGCCTGATCCGGGTCCACCCGCAGCGAGCGTTCGGCGAGACCGAGCATCATCACCACCGCGACCAACCGATTCTGGGCACCGTCGTGCAGGTCCCGTTCGATCCGCCGCAGCTCCGCGGCGTGCGCGTCGAGGGCGGCGGCACGGCTCGCGGTCAGGGCCGAGACCCGTTCGGACAGTTCGGTTTCCCGCCGCGGCGCGAGCAGCCGGGACGCGAGCCCGCTGATGCCCCGGGCCATCGCGGGGATCGTCCACCACCCCAGCAGCACGTAGCCGACGGCGACGAGCGGCATCGGCGCCGCACCCCACCACGACGTGACCGGATAGATGCTGCTCACCGGCTCGTCGGGCGGCAGCGCCCACCAGTAGAACGGGATCGCCAGCGAATTCAGCGCCGCCGCCGGCAGTCCTATCGCCAGCAGACCCGCCGTGAGCGCCGCGATCGAGTGCACGGCGACCCACGCAAAGTCGCGTCGCGTGGACTGTGCGGTCAGCAGCCGCCGTAGATCGTCGAAGCCCGGATGGTCCGTGATCTGCGGATACCGCTCGCCCACCACGGTCCCCGTGTACCGCCCGGCCCGCACCCGCGCCCGGCCCGCCCACCACCGCAGCGCGCGCACGTACGCGGGCACCGCGAGCCAGCCGACGATCAGGATCAGCACCGCCCCGATCACCAGCCCGACCACGAGGAAGCAGAGCGAGACGACGGCGGCGCCGGCCTCGACCGCGAGGAAGCGGACGGCGCGCCACCGCTCGTTCAGGCGTTCGGTCCACTGCACCGCTCCAGCATGCCGCACGACCGGGCCGCTGTCGGTATAGCCCGCTACACCATCGATCGGGTACCGCACGGGATGGTTCGCGCACGCCACCGTCCATAGCGTTTCGGGCATGTCCTCCTTCACCGCAACGCCCCCGCTCATCGAGAGCCCGCCTCGGGCCGCCGTCCGACTCGACGCCGTCACCAAGTCGTACGGCTCCGGCCGGGCCGAGGTCACCGCGCTCGACAACGTCAGCCTCACACTCGCGCCCGGCAGTTTCACCGCCGTCATGGGGCCGTCCGGCTCGGGCAAGAGCACGTTCCTGCACTGCGCCGCCGGGCTGGATCAGCCGACGCGGGGTTCGGTGTGGCTGGGCGACACCGAGCTCAGCTCACTCGAGCCCAAGGCCCGCACGGTGTTCCGGCGCGACCACATCGGCTTCGTGTTCCAGGCGTACAACCTCATGTCGGCGCTGACGGTGGAGCAGAACGTAACGCTGCCGCTGCTGCTGGCCGGCCGCGCCGCCGACCGGGCGCACCTCGACTACGTCCTGAACGCGGTCGGGCTCGACGGCAAGCGCGACCGTCGCCCGGCCGAGATGTCGGGCGGCCAACAGCAGCGCGTCGCGATCGCCCGCGCGCTCATCACGCAGCCCCACGCGGTGTTCGCGGACGAGCCCACCGGAGCACTCGACAGCCGCACCGGCCGCCAGGTGCTCGACCTGTTGCGCCGCACCACCACCGAACTGGGGCAGACCATCGTCATGGTGACCCACGATCCGGTCGCCGCCGCGCACGCCGACCGGGTGTTGTTCCTCGCCGACGGACGCCTCGTCGGCCGGATGGACTCCCCCACCGCGGCCGCGGTCGCCGACCACATGACCCACCTCGGGGAGTGGTGACGATGCGCAGGTCGAGACTGCGGGCCCTCGCCCGCGCCAACATCCGCGCACAACGCGGCGGCTTCGCGGCGATGTTCGTCGCGCTGTTCTGCGCGGCACTGCTCACCTGCGCGCTCGGGGTGCTGTTCGAGTCCGGGATCCGCGGCGGCGTCACCCCGCACCGGTACGCCGGGGCCGACGTCGTCGTCGGTGCGCCCCAGACACTCGAGGTGAAGGAGGACATCGACCAGCCGTTCGCCGAGCGTGCACTGTTGCCGGCCGCGGCCGTCGACGAGTTGGCCGCGCTCCCGGGCGTGCGTACCGCGGTGGGCGACGTGAGCGTGCCGCTGACCACCGACGACGGCACGCTGCTCGACGGTCACGGCTGGGGATCGGCCGTCCTCGCGCCGTATTCCCTCACCGCCGGACGCGCCCCCGCGTCCGCGACGGAGGCCGTCGTCACCGGTGGCGCGGTCCCGGGCGATCGGATCACGTTGCGGCACGGCGGCATCGGTGACACCTACACCGTCGTGGGCGTGGCGGCCGCGCCGACGTCCGAACCGACCGAACGCCCGGCGGCGGTGTTCCTCTCCGACGCCCGGGCGCAGGAACTGTGGCCGCACGCCGATCGCGTCGCGACGGTGGGGCTGCTCGCCGAGCAGGGGTTCGACGCATCGTCACTGGCCGCCCGCGCCCGCGGCGCGCTCGCCGACGGCGATGTGCGCACCTACACCGGCGACGCCCGCGGCGACGTCGAGTACCTGGACGCGGGCGCGGCCCGCAGCGAACTGATCATGCTGTGCGGGTCGTTCGCCGGCCTGGCGATCCTGATCGCGATGTTCGTGGTCGCGAGCACGCTGTCGCTGTCGATCCGGCAGCGCCGCCGCGAGTTCGCGTTGCTGCGCGCGATGGGCGCGACCCCCGGCCAGATCCACCGCCTGGTCGGCAGCGAGGTACTGCTGGTGGCCGGGCTCGCCGCGGTGCTCGGCGTGTGGCCGGGGTTCGCCGTCGCCGGCATGCTGCGGGCGCAGTTCACCGAGGCCGGGGTGCTCCCGTCGGACTTCGCGCTGGCGTACGGACCGCTGCCGGCCGTGGTGGGCGTGCTACTGGCCGTCGGCACCGCGCGGATCGCGGCCGCGATCGCCGCCCGCCGTCCGGCCCGGCTCGATCCCACCGAGGCGCTGCGCGAGTCCGCGGTCGAACCCGCCACCATCGGGCGCGGCCGGCTCGTGACCGGACTCGTGTTCGCCGCCGGCGGTCTGGCGACGTCGCTGCTGCCCGCCGTCCTGCCGGGTCAGGCCGCTCTCGCCGGCGCGGGGAGTTCGGCTGTGCTGCTGGTGATCTCGGCGGCACTCCTCGGCCCCGCCCTGGTATCGACCGCGATCGCCCGCTTCGGCGGACCGATGCGACGCAGTTCGTCACCGGCCCTCGTCCTCGCGGCCGCCAACACCGGAGCGCGGGCGCGGCGGCTGGCCGCGGCGATCACCCCGCTGGCCCTGGCCATCGCGATCGGGTCGGTGCAGCTGTTCACCCAGAGCACCATCTCCGCGGCGGCCGACGACCAGTCCCGCAGCGGCATCACCGCCGACCTCGTCGTGAGCGGTGCCGCGGGGCTGGCGCCGGGACTGGTCGACGCCATCGCCGCCGAACCGGCTGTGCGCGCGGCAAATCCGATCACCCGCAGTCAGGCACTGTTCACCAGCGCCGACAGCGAGGCCTCCACCACCGAGCCCCACGCGGTGCAGGGCATCGATCCCGCCGCCACGTCGTCGACGCTCGATCTCGATGTGCGCGAAGGTGATCTGGGACAGCTGCGGGACGGCACCGTCGCGCTCAGTCTCGACGCCGCCTTCGACATGGGCGCCGGCGTGGGCGAGGTGGTGCCGCTGCGACTCGGCGACGGGACGCTGATCACCCCGACCGTCGTGGCGACGTACGGCCGCGGTCTCGGATTCGGTGATGTCACGCTGCCGGCCGCGCAGGTTCGGGAGCACACCACCGCGGGCACCGCCGACGTCGTCCTGGTCACCGCGGAGCCCGGTCGGGTCGACGAACTTCGTCAGGCGCTGCAGATGACGCCCGGGATCGCCGTCGCGGACCGCGCCGAGTTCGCCGCCGCCGGTCAGGACCAGCGGCGCACCCAGTCGTGGGTGAGCATCGTGGCCCTGGCGGTCCTGCTCGGCTACCTCGCGGTCGCCGTCGTCAACACGCTCGTGCTGGCGACCGCCGAACGCGGCCGGGAGTTCGCGCTGCTGCGCCTGGTCGGCGCGAGCAAGCGGCAGGTGCACCGGATGATGCGGACGGAGTCGGTGATCGTGGTGTCGGTCGCCGCGGTGGTCGGCACGCTCATCGCGATCCCCCCGCTCGCCGGCATCGCGGCGGCCGTATCGGGTACGCCGATCCCGAGTGTCTCCCCCGTCGTCTACGGCGGCATCATCGCGGTCACCGTCCTGCTGGGGCTGTGCGCGATCGCGCTTCCGACGCGGACCGCGCTGCGCCAGGACCCGGTCGAGGCCATCGGCACCCGCGAGTAGCGACGTGGTGCGGCCGGGGCTGGTGCCGCTTGAAAACCGTTCGCGCGGTCCCCGGCCGCACTGTTAGCTTCGAACCACCCCGCCCCCGCAAGCAGAGGCCTGCCGACGTGACCGCCCCGAACGTGACCACCACCCGACGATTCGGGCCGTTGATTCTGCTCAACATCGCAACGCTGCTGTCGGCGACCGGCAACGGCATCGTCATCGTCGCGCTGCCGTGGCTGGTGCTCGAGCAGACCGGCCGGGCCACCGACGCCGCGATCGTGGCGGGCGCGGCAACCGTTCCGCTGCTGCTGGCGAGCCTGTTCTCGGGCACCGTCGTCGACCGGTTCGGCCGCCGCCCCACGTCGCTGGTGTCGGACGCACTCTCCGCGCTGTCGGTGGCCGCGATCCCGGTCGTCGCGGGCACCATCGGTCTGTCGGTGCCGGTGCTCGCGCTGCTGGCCGCGCTCGGTGCGACGTTCGACCCGGCCGGGATCTCGGCGCGCGAATCGATGCTGCCGGCCGCGACGAGGGCGGCGGGATGGAAACTCGACCGCGTCAACAGCCTGTACGAGGCCAACTACAACGTCGCCTACCTCGTCGGTCCCGGCATCGGCGGTGTCCTGATCGCGTTGGTCGGCCCGGAGAGCACCCTGTGGGTCACCGCGGTCTGCTTCGTCCTGTCGATCGTGACGATCGCGTTCCTGCGCCTCGAGCACGCCGGCCGCCCCGACCACGCCACCCGGCCTGCGTCGATGTGGACGGGCACGCTCGAGGGGCTGCGGTTCGTGTGGAACGACCGCCTGCTGCGCACGCTCGCACTGGTCGACATGGTGATCGTGGCGCTGTATCTGCCGATCGAGTCGGTGTTGTTCCCCAAGTACTTCACTGATCAGGGCCAGCCCGCCCAATTGGGCTGGGTGTTGATGGCGATGAGCATCGGCGGACTGGTCGGCGCCCTCGCCTACGGGGCGCTCGCGCCGTACCTGAAACGCCGGAACCTGATGCTGATCGCGGTCAGCGGCCTCGGATTGTCGATGCTCGCCATGGCGTTCCTGCCACCGCTGTGGGTGCTGCTCGGCCTGTCCGTCGTGATCGGCCTGGTGTACGGGCCGGTGGGTCCGATCGCCAACTGGGCCATGCAGACCCGCAGTCCCGAGCACATGCGTGGCCGCGTCGTCGGAGTGATGACCTCCACCGCGTACGCCGCCGGGCCGCTCGGCTTCCTGTTGGCCGGCCCGCTGATCGATCAGGTCGGCGTCCAGACCACGTTCTTCGTCCTGGCGGTACCGGTGCTCGTGGTGGCGCTCGTGTGCTTCACGCTGCCGGTCCTGCGTGAGTTGGACGCCGACCGGCAGCCTCCGACGGTGGAGCTAGGATCGCGCCCATGACCTCCTTCGACGCCGCCGTCGTCGCCGCCGTGACCGGCCACATGAACGGCGATCACGCCGCCGACAACCTGATGATCGTCCGCGCGTTCGCGGAACCCGCCGCCACCGGTGCCCGCATGACCGGGCTGGACACCGAGGCCGGCGAATGGTCCGCCGACGTCGACGGCACCGAGCGCACCGTGCGGGTGCCCTGGGTCGGCACGGTCACCGACCGCGCCTCGATCCGCACCGAGGTGGTCGCGCTGTACCAGGCCGCGTGCGAGAAGCTGGGCGTCGAACCGGATTCTCACTGACCGATAGCACGGTAATTCGTCACGGTGATTTCTGCGTTCGTAATCTGCAGTCGCTCAAAGGAGAGCATCGGAAACTGGCATCTTCCTGCCAGATCGCCAGACGCCGGCTGATGCGGAAGTAGAACGGGGTCAGTTGCAATTCCCACCGAGGAGCTGGCGTGGATTTCACCCCGAACGACGTTCATCGAGATATAGCCGAGCTGACGAACGAGGTGCTGGAGAAGACCAGCCCTCTGAGCCGAGTCGACCTGGATCCGCAGCTCGGCTACGACCCGCGGGTGTGGGCCTCGCTCGCCGACGTCGGTCTGCTGTCGTTGGCACTTCCGGTAGACCTCGGTGGTGACGGATTGGGTGCCGCCGAGGTGGCTGCCGTCTTACATGAAGTCTCAGCCCACGGTGCTCGTGTTCCCGCCTTCGCAGCTCTCGCGCTCGGAGTACTGCCCCTCGCCACCCACGGCACCGTTGCGCAGCGGGCCGAATTGTTGCCGGCCCTGGCCACCGGCGACAGCCTGATCACCGGAGCCCCGAGCGAACTGAGCGATCCCCTGACCGACACACCCCGGACCACGGCGATCCGCACCACCAGCGGTTGGGAACTCGATGGGCTGAAGATCGCGGTACCATTCGCCGCACAAGCCACACGAGTGCTGATACCGGCCACAACCCCCGACGGCACTGCAGTGTTCCTCGTCGACCCGGCAGCCCATGGCGTCGAGCTCGTACCGACTCCCACTGCATCCGGACAACCCGACTACACGATTCGATTGTCCGGTGTGCAGGTCGATGATTCGGCGGTACTGGGCAACGACTTCAGCGGAGCCTCCGTGGCCTCGCTGCGTACCTTCGCTCTTGTAGGCGCGGTCGCGATCGGAGACGGTGCACTGACCGGCGCGCTCACATTGACCACCAGGCACGTCCGGACACGCCATCAGTTCGGCAAGCCACTCGCCAGCTTCCAAGCTGTATCGCAGCAGATCGCCGATGTGTACATTGCCGCGCGCACCATGCATCTGGCGGCCTCGGCCGGCGCATGGCGCGTCACCGCCGGTTTGAGTTCCGATCAGAGCCTCGCACTCGCTTGTCACTGGTTGACCTCCGAGGCGCTGAGCGCCCTTCGGACTTGTCACCACCTGCATGGAGGGATGGGGGCAGACATCACCTACCCCCTGCATAGGCACTACTCCACGCTCAAGGATCTGAGCCGATTCTTGGGCGGGTCGGAACATACGCGCCACGTCCTCGGGTTGGACACGGATAGCGAGCGAGAGCCCGCGGAGAAGGCCACAGCCCAGGGAACGTTCATCGAACTCACACCACCTCAGCGCGCGTTGCAGGACGAGTTGCGCCGCTACTTCCAGCAGTTGATGACGCCCGATGAGCGGGCAACGACACTTGTCGACCGGCACGGCCCCGTCTACCGAGACGTGGTCCGTCGGATGGGTCGCGACGGCTGGCTCGGAGTCGGCTGGCCAAAGGAATTCGGCGGTCGCGGCTTCGGTTCGATCGAGCAACACATCTTCGTCAACGAGGCTCACCGCGCCGACGTTCAACTACCGTCTGTCACATTGCAGACCGTCGGGCCGACGCTGCAGGCGTTCGGGACCGACGAGCAGAAGGCGTTCTTCCTGCCCAAGATCTTGTCCGGCGATCTCCACTTTGCAATCGGATACTCCGAACCCGACTACGGGACCGATCTCGCGTCACTTCGCACCACCGCGGTTCGAGTGGGCGACCACTACGTCGTCAACGGCCAGAAGACGTTCACCACGGGAGGCCATGCGGCTGACTACATCTGGCTCGCGGTTCGAACCGATCCCGACGCGCCCAAGCACAAAGGCATCTCGATACTCATCGTCGACACACGCGATCCGGGCTTCACCTGGACACCGATCATCACTGCCGATGGTGCACACCACGTCGATGTGACGTATTACTCCGACGTTCGTGTTCCAGCGCAAATGATTGTCGGCGAGGAGAATCAGGGATGGCAATTGATCGTCACACAGCTCAACTACGAACGGGTGATGCTCGGTCCCGCGGGAAGGATCGGTGGACTGTTCGACCAGGTCCACGCTTGGGCCGCCCAACACGACCGGCTCGACATTCCGGACGTGCGTTCGGCATTGATCGAGACTCGGGCCACCGAGCGGATCAATGAGCTACTGAACTGGCAGGTCGCCGCCGCGGAGGCGAACGCACCGATCGGTGCGGCCGATGCTTCGGCGACGAAAGTGTTCGGGTCCGAGCGAATTCAGCGACTCTACGATCAGCTCGAGCAGATCGTTGCCCTGCATGGGGATCTCGCCGATCCGGCGACAGCAGAGTTGGCAACCTGGCTTGACGTCCAGGCGAAGCGCAATCTGGTTCTGACCTTCGGCGGCGGGGTGAACGAGGTCCAGCGCGAGTTGATCGCCGTGAATGGGCTAGGCCTGCCACGGGTGCCGCGCTGAGGCCGATCACGAACACACGCTCTACGTCCGACTGGGGTCGAAAGCGGTTGCGCCCGATGACAGAAGACCGAGTTCGGCCGCTCGGGCTCCGATTTGAAATCGGGTGGTGACGCCGAGCCTGACCATGATGCCGGCGACATGTCGACGATAAGTACGCAGCGACACCAACAGCCGGCGCGCCGCTACTTCGTCTTTGAGACCCAGGTTGAGCGCACGCAATACGGCCAGTGACATTTCGTCGAACCCCTCGCGACGCAAGCCCAGATGCGCCGACAACCTAGGCGCCGAGGCCCAAATGAGAGTTGCGAACTGGTGAATCGCCCTGAGCAGATCCGGATCGCTGATCACGAACCCATAGGGGTGCTGTCGACCTTCATCGCCCCAGATTGCCGCAATCTTCCTGTCGACGATGACCATGTTGTGAAAGTCGGCATTGGCCACCTTGATCTGCGCTTCGAGCGTGGTCTGTTGAACCAGCGACCGATGGTCACGTGTTTCGGCATAACCCGGCGAGTACAGCAGCCGAATCTGCTTGCCTGCTTCCAGATGCTCCGAGACGAGCTGATGACTCGCCTGGTAGCTGGGTTTCATTCGTAGGGGGCAGGCCACTGCCAGAACGGCTTCCTCACGGACACGCTGAAGTAGATGCTGCAGGTTGCGTTCCCAACGGTCGTCCGGACAGATGCGAATGAAGCCACCCTGCCTCCGCGTGTCGTGTTCGACGATCGCGCGATCGAGCAACCTGCGCGACTCAGCGAGTAACCAACTGACGTCAACCTGCGTCTCACCCGCTTCGCGATTCTCTGTATGGAAAGAACCAATCATGCCGTCGTGTGTCATTTCCCCACCCCCGGAATTCGCGCGGATCGCCCCAGTTGACAGAGTGCGATCCACCCGAGACGAAGTCAACGCAAGTGATACGCCTCACAGGCGAACCTTCGCGCTGGTAATTCGCTGCCAAGAGATCGGCATCTTCCTGCCCCGCACAAGCCTTCACCAATACCTGCAACCTGTCCTAGTTTTGGTCTCGAAAGCCGCATCACCGGGTTTGGCCGTGGTGCATGCGGAGACCAATCAACGGAGGAGCCGAGGGTCCGATGCACATAAGCTTCACCGAAGAGCAGGGACAGTTGCGTAAGCAACTTCGTGGGTACTTCTCCGAACTCATGACCGCCGAACTGCGGGAGGCCCTGGCCGGACCGGGCGGTGAATACGGTGATGCGAGCGCCTACAAGGAGGTTGTTCGCCGGCTGGGACACGACGGGTGGCTGACGGTCGGCTGGCCGGAAGAGTTCGGCGGTCGGGACCGCCCGATGCTGGATCAACTGATCTTCACCGATGAGGCTGCCGCGGCCGGGGTCCCCTTCCCATTTCTGACGGTGAACACCGTAGGTCCGACCATCATGCGATTCGGAACCGACGAGCAGAAGGCGTTCTTCCTTCCAAAGATCGCGAAGGGCGAATTGCACTTTTCGATTGGATATTCCGAGCCGGAGGCCGGCACCGACTTGGCATCGTTGCGGACCACGGCCCGTCAGGACGGAGACAGTTACGTCATCAATGGCGAGAAGGCCTGGACCAGCCTGATCGAGTACGCCGACTATGTGTGGCTGGCGGCACGTACCGATCAGGAGGCCACCAAGCATCGCGGGCTGTCGATCTTGATCGTCCCTGCCTCGGCGGAGGGCTTCTCCTGGACGAAGATTCGTACTATGGCGGGACCGGGAACGAGCGCGACCTTCTACTCCGACGTGCGGGTGCCCGCGTCCAACGTCGTCGGCGACCTACACGGTGGCTGGCCGTTGATCACCAATCAGCTCAACCACGAGCGAGTGGCGCTGACATCGGCCGCTCCCCTTCAGGAGTCGCTGCGCCAGGTATTGGAGTGGGCACGCCACACCAAACGTGCCGACGGCTCGCGGGTGATCGATGCGGAGTGGGCACAACTGCATCTGGCGCGTGTTCACGCACACGTCGAGTACCTCAAGCTTCGCAACTGGCGAATCGCATGGGCAGCCGACTCTGGCGAACTCGGACCCGCGGAGGCCTCGGCGACAAAGATATTCGGTACAGAACTCGCAACCGAGGCATACCGGCTACTCATGGAGGTACTGGGCGACTCCGCGATCGTGCGGACGAACTCCCCTGCGGCGTTGCTGCGTGGCCGGATCGAACGGTTCCACCGCTCGTCGCTCATCCTGACTTTCGGCGGCGGCACGAATGAAGTCCAGCGCGACATCATCGCCAAAGCTGCGCTCGGACTCCCCATCACTCGCTGACCTACTCGAGGAGTGTGATATCCATGGACTTCAGTCTCACCGAAGCGCAGAACGACCTGTCGCGTCTGACTCGTGACCTGCTGACGAGTTCGGCCACCACAAGTGCCGTCGACCGCAACAGTTTCGACCGGCCACTGTGGCAGGCGATGATGCGGGCCGGGTTGCTCGATGCAGCACTACCCGCTCCGGTCGGTGGTGGATTCGGGCTGCTAGAACAGTGCTCGATACTGATCGAGATCGGCCGGGCGGTCGCTGCGGTTCCATACTTGTCCAGCGTCGCGGTCGCGGCGTCCGCAATCGCACAGTTCGGTGACAGCGCCCAAGTCCAGCGGTGGGTAGGCGCGGTCGCGGACGGCAGCGTGGTCATCGCGCCGGCATTGGCCACCGAGGATGACAGGTTCGTCGCCGAGAAGAAGGCTGCCGGCTGGTGTCTGAGAGGATCACGAAGCGTTGTTCCTTCAGGTTCATTCGCCGATGCCTTTCTGGTTGAGGCAACCACCGAAGACGGCTCGATGTTGGTGGTCGTCGATCACGACATCGACGGAGTCCGGGTCAGCGCGCAGCACGTGGTCGACGGCACCGATGCCGCCCTGCTCGAAATGGAGGATGTGACTGTCGACCACACGGCTGTCATCGGTACACCGGGCGACGGCGGCGCACAGTGGGCACACCGACGCGCGACCATCGCCACATGCGCCTACCAGCTCGGTGTCGTCGAACAGGCACTGGAGCTGACGAGCGACTACGCCTGTACCCGAAAGCAGTTCGACAAGCCGATCGGCTCGTTCCAGGCCGTCCGGCAGAGGCTGGCGGATGCCTACATCGATGTCGAGGCGATTCGGATGACACTGTGGCAGGCAGCGTGGCGCGAATCCGAGGAGTTGTCCGCAGACGCCGAAATCGCCGCTGCCAAGTTCTGGGCTGCGGAGGCTGGCCATCGCCTCGCTCACACTGTGGTTCACGTGCACGCGAGCATCGGGATCTTTCTCGACTACCCAGTTCATCGGTACTTCGTCGCGGCCAAGCGGGCGGAGTTCGCACTCGGGGGCGCAACATCGCAGCTGCGCAAGCTCGGCAGGATGCTCGCGCAGCCGACGAGTTCGTAGCCCGGGCGACCCCGGCCTGCTTCCTGTCGGACGTCGAACCAGACCACCGCTGATCCGCTCCCACCCACTACGATCGCGACGTGGACACTCCCCTGCCGCCCTGCCCCAACTGCTCGTGTGAGTACACCTACGAGATGGGCGCCCTCCTGATCTGCCCGGAGTGCGCACACGAATGGACCCCCTCCGACGGTGGATCGGACGACGTCGCGGACGGGGTTGTCCGGGACTCCGTCGGCAACGTCCTCGCCGACGGTGACACCGTCACGGTGATCAAGAGCCTCAAGGTCAAGGGCAGCCCCACCGGTATCAAGGCCGGCACGAAGGTCCGCAACATCCGACTGGTCCAGGGCGTCGGCGACCACGACATCGACTGCAAGGTCGACGGGATCGGCCCCATGCAGCTCAAGTCGAGCGTCGTCAAGAAGGCGTGACCCAGCCCGACTAGCTGAACCCCATCACCTCGTCACCCCACGCGATGCGCATCGCGTGGTCGGGATCCGCCACCAGGCTGTCGTGGCTGTCGATCAGCAGGGTGGATCGGGTCTCCTCGATGTACGGCGCCCAGTGCTTGGAACCGTCGAGGGCCGCCGGCACCGCGTGGCGCGCGAAGGCCAACCAGCGTCGCTGCACCCGCCCCGCCACCTCGAGCGCCGTCTTGCGGCCGCCGAGCCAGAAGGTCGGGTCCGGGTTGAGTGTCCCGAAATTGCCGAACACGTAGGGCAATTCGGTGGCGTGCCCGGCGCCCACGCGGGCCGCCTTGAGCATCGGAGCGGCGTGATCGAACCGGTAGACCCACGTGGGCGAGTGGCGGCTGTGCGCGTCGGCGACCCACAGCGCGGGCATCCGGAACGCCGCGTCCCGTGAGATTGCCAGGGCGCCCCGCGGTTTCGCGCCGTCCGGGTAGGCGGCGACGATCTCGGCGAGCCGCAGCGCCGACAGGCCCGGATTGTCCTGCGCGAGTCCGGCGAACATCTGCTGGACCGCCTCGGCGCTGACCGGCAGCAGCGGTGAGCGCATGAACTTGAAGATCGACGCCTCGTCCTTGTTGGAGCCGATGATGAGCGGGATCCGGTGCGAGTACCCCTTCTGGAAGGCGGCGACCGGGTAGTGCGGGACCAGGTCGCGGTCCACGACCGGCGCCATCGCCAGCGTGCCCGGCACCTTCGTCGGCACCTCGTCGACGAGGAGGTCGCCCGCCTTCACCAAGCGTTCGAACGGCATGTCGCAGAGCTCGGCGACCCGTTCCGCCGGCAGATCGAGGATCTCGAGGAACCGTGCCGCGACGGACGCGGCCCGCTCCGCGCCGTACACCGACGTCGACGGCGGGCTCTGCGCGATCGCGCGGTGGAACAGGCCTTCCGCGCGGGGCACCGTCATCAGTGTCGTGATCGAACCGCCACCGGAGGACTCGCCGAACAACGTCACCTCACCGGGGTCACCCCCGAAGGCCTGGATGTTGTCGCGCACCCACTCGAGGGCAGCAATCTGGTCGCGGAGACCCAGGTTCGACTCGAACGTCCGCTCGGGAGTGGTGAACGACGACAGATCCAGGAAGCCGAGAGTGCCCAACCGGTAGTTGAAGGTCACCAGGACGACGTCGCCACGCTCGGCGAGCAGGCGGCCGTCGTAGATGGGCTGGGCCGACGACCCCAGGCAGTACGCGCCGCCGTGGATCCACACCATCACCGGCCGCGGCGTCCCGTCCGGCCGCGGCGCCCACACGTTGACGGTCAGGCAGTCCTCGTCGATCCGCAGGTCCGGGTCGATCGGCACCGACGTGTCGTGGCCCTGCGGCGCCATGGGACCGAACACCCTGCCGTCGCGGATCTCGGTCCACGGCTGCGGCGCACTCGGGCGCCGGAAGCGGCGCTCACCGGTCGGCGGCGCCGAATACGGAATCCCCTTCCACGAGAAAACCGAGCCGTCGGCATATCCGCGTATCGGACCGAGCGGCGTCTCCACCACGAGTGTGTCGGGTGCCTGTGTCTCGACGATCTCCACGGCTTCCATCACGCGGCCCTCCTCACCTTCGACCGCCAGCCGACCGAGGCTGACAGCCGACTGCCAACGTACCAATCCGGCGGTGCTAAGGTCGGCTCGTTCATTGACACGGGGTGCTCCGCACGGGCGGGGCTGAGATCACACCCGGGAACCTGCATCAGGTAATGCTGACGAAGGGATGTCACGGCGATGACCACGCCTGTCCACGACAAATCTGTCCACACCAGCGACGACGCCGCACCGGCCGACGCGCGCTTCACCGATCACCTGTGGGATCGCACCGCGGTCCTGCGCGGCGCGATCGACGACATGGAGTTCCTGCGTCGTCTCGGCGACGGCACACTGCCGCTCGACGTGTTCCGCACGTACGTCGAACAGGACGCTCTCTACCTGGCCGAGTACGCGAAGGCACTCGCGCTGCTCGCCGCCAAGTCCCCCGATCCGCACACCGCGGCGTTCTGGGCCACATCGGCGTCGACGGCCGCGGTGGTCGAGACCGAACTCCACGAGAGCCTGCTCGCCGGCGGCGTCCTGCCCGCGAGCGACTCCACGCCGGAACACTCGCAGGCCTGCCTCGGGTATGTGTCGTACCTGACGGCCACCGCCGCCACCGAGTCGTATGCCGTGGCCGCCGCCGCGGTGTTGCCGTGCTTCTGGATCTACGGCGAGGTGGGCCGCAAGCTCGCCGCGAGCGCCGCGGAGGTGCTGGCGGCGGACCCGTCGCATCCGTACGCCCAGTGGGTCACCACGTACGACGCCCCCGAGTTCCAGGAGTCCGTCGAGACCGCGCGCCGACTGGTCGACGTCGCGGCAGCGGCAACGACGTCCGCGCAGCGGGAGGCGATGGCGCGCGCGTTCGTGATCGCCACGCGCTACGAGTTCATGTTCTGGGACACCGCCCTGAACCCGCAGCCCTGGCCCGCGTCGTGACATCGATGTCCCGGCTGCGCAGGGTCCTCGCGACGTCCGCGATCGTCGCGTCGGCACTGAGCGTCCTCACCGGGTGCGGCAGCGACGACTCCGGAGACACCATCCGCTTCGCCCTCGACTGGACACCGAACACCAACCACACCGGGTTGTACGTCGCGTTGCAGGAGGGGTTCTTCGCGGACGCGGGACTCGACGTCCAGGTGCTGCCGTACAACAACACGTCCCCCGACACGCTCGTCGACTCGGGCAACGCCGAATTCGGTTCCAGCTTCCAGGATTCTGCGACGTTCTCGCGTGCCGCGGGCGCGCAGACCGTCTCCGTGCTGGCGCCGTTGCAGCACTGGGCGACGGGCATCGGCGTGAAGGCGGACCGCGCCGATCTCGCCGGCCCGAAGGACCTCGACGGGAAGACCTACGCCGGGTTCGGCGACCCCGGCGAACGCGAGATCCTCCGTCAGGTCATTCGAAACGACGGCGGAACAGGTGATTTCGAGACGGTCGTGCTGGGAACATCGGCGTACGAGGCGGTGTACGGCGGGCAGGCCGACTTCACGGTGTCGTACTTCGCGTGGGAGGGCGTCGAGGCCGCCCGCCGCGGCACCCCGATGCGCTACTTCCACTACACCGACTACGGCTTCCCGGACGCGTACGCGATCGTGGTGAACGGGAACGAGGAGTGGCTGGCCGCACATCCCGAGCAGGCCCGCAAGTTCGTGCAGGCGCTGCAGCGCGGCTACCAGGTGGCCGCCGACGATCCGGACCGTGGCGCCAAGGCACTGATCGCCGCGAATCCGGGCGTGTTCAGCGACGAGGAGTTGGTGTTCGAGAGCCAGCGGATGCTGGCCGCCAACTACATGAAGGACGCATCGGGGCGCGTCGGCACGCAGACGCTCGAGCAGTGGTCGGGGTACTCCCGCTTCCTGTTCGAGCACGGTCTGCTCGCAGGCCCCGACGGCAAGCCACTCACCACCGAGCCGGACTGGTCGACGTACTTCACCGATGAGTACCTCGCAGCGCCGTAAGCGCGGAGCGCTCGATGGGCGCCGTCGCGGAGCGCACACGATGTACGGTGCGGTGCGCCGGCTACTGCCGGCGATCGTCGTGGTGATCGCGCTCGTCGCGGCATGGCAGGCCTATGTCGCGGCGAGCGGGATCCGCCCGCAGGTGCTGCCGTCACCGGCGCGGGTCCTCGAACAGGGCTGGGCGCACCGCGACGACATCGCCGTCCACGCGTGGTCCACGCTGCAGGTGACGCTCGTCGGGTTCGCGGTGTCCCTCGCGGTGGCGTGGGCGCTCGCGATCGTCGTCGACTTCTCGCCGTGGCTGCGCAGGGCTTTCGTTCCCCTGTTCGTGATCTCGCAGACCCTCCCGATCATCGCGATCGCGCCTCTGATGATCATCTGGTTCGGGTTCGGCCTGCTGCCGAAGATCCTGGTGATCGCGCTGGCCACGTTCTTTCCCATGGCGATCGGGTTGATCGAGGGGTTCGCCTCGACCGACCGGGAGGCCGGTGCGCTGCTGCGCAGCATGGGTGCCTCCCGGTGGCAGCAGTTCCGCTACGTGCGGCTACCGTCCGCCCTCCCCCGGTTCTTCACGGCGCTGCGCATCGGCGTCACCTACGCCGTGGTGGGTGCGGTGTTCGCCGAATACGTCGGCGCCACTTCCGGTCTGGGCATCTACATGAGCATCCAGAAGAACTCGTTCCGCACCGACCTGGTGCTCGCCGCCGTCCTGGTGACGGCGGCGATCAGCGTCGCGCTGTACCTGTGCACGTTCGCGATCGAACGTGTCGTGGCGCCGTGGATCGCACAGCCGAGCTGGTCCCAGGAGTCGCGTCGTGGCTGAGCGGCCGATCGTCGAACTGTCGGACGTCACCAAGTCGTTCGGCACACGCCGCGTCCTCGACGGCATCGAGTTCGCGGTCCGTCCCGGCGAATTCGTGTCGGTGATCGGTCCCAGCGGGTGCGGCAAGAGCACCGTGTTCTCGATCGTCGCGGGCCTCGAGCCCCCGGACTCCGGGACCGTGGCAGCGCCGACGTGCGCCCACATGCCGCAGAGGGATCTGCTGTTCCCGTGGCGCTCGGTGATCGACAACACCACCCTGGGCCTCGAGGTCCAGCGGATGCCCCGGAAGCAGGCGCGGGCGCGCGCGGCCGAGCTGTTCCCCGTGTTCGGCCTGGCCGGGTTCGAGGATGCGCGCCCGCACCAACTGTCGGGCGGCATGCGCCAGCGGGCCGCGTTGCTGCGGACCGTGGTCCAGGACCGCGAGGTGCTGCTCCTCGACGAGCCGTTCGGCGCCCTCGACTCCCTCACCCGCACCGAGATGCAGACGTGGCTGCAGGACGTCTGGCAGCGCTATCGCTGGACGGTGCTGATGATCACCCACGACATCCGCGAGGCGGTGTTCCTGTCCGACCGGGTGATCGTGCTCTCGGCCCGGCCCGCGACGGTCCGCCGCGAGGTCGTCGTCGATCTGCCGCGGCCCCGGGAACTGTCGGTGATGACGTCGCCCGAGTTCGCCGCGATCGAGCACGACCTCATCGAGATCCTGCACGAAGAGTCCCGCCGGGCGCTGGCGGAACAGGAGACCGCCGACTGAGCGCAGTACCGGCCGGTCTCCACGTCGCGATCCCGAAAGTTACTACCGCCCAAGCCAACCGGTCGGTTGAGACCCGATAGAGACGAACAACGGATAACACTCGACGGATCGAGACATCCTCGTTATCCTTCTGTTACGGCGTTACCGGAGAGGCCATTCGGCACCAGCGCCACCACCACGTAGAGATACCGGGCCGGTCGACGCTCGGAGTCTGCTCCGCGCCCTCCGACACCCGACCGAAGGCGCGTTCTTCGCTGCCTCACCAGTACCCGACCTCGTCTCCGGATGGTCATCCGACAGGAAGAGAAGATGACGAAACGAGTCCTGCTGGCCACGCTCGCCGCATTCGCCGCCCTGGTGCCGGCACTGGCCCTCGCCCCTGCCGCATCGGCGGCAACGGGAACGATCTCCAACGGCATCGCCTGGACGGCGAAGCCCGATGCCGGCCCGTCGAACCCGCTGCAGAACCAGGAGTACTGCACCCTCGGAGTCGTCGGCACCGACAGTCTCGGCAACAAGATCGCGATCTCCGCGGGGCACTGCGTCTCCGCGGTCGCGGGCGGAGCAACCGAATTTCCGGACGGTGCAACGGTTTACCGGTTCCTGTCGACCGGGACCGGAGATCCGATCGGAACCATCGCATACCGCGATCCGAGCATCGACTTCGTGGTGATCAAGCTCAACCCGGACGCGGTCCTGTCCCCGAACGGACCAGAGGTGCGGATCGACAGCATCGGGCCGTCCAATCCGGACGGCGAGCTGTGCAAGGCCGGAGTGCGGACCGGCGTCACCTGTGGACCGATCTACGGACAGGCCGCGTCCCGGATCAACTCGTTCGTCACCGCCAACGGCGGAGACTCCGGCGGCCCCGCGTTCGTCAACGACACGCAGCTGGTGGGGATGACCCGGGGGCCGTTCGAGTTCGTGGACTTCTCCGCGGTGCTCGACGGCATCGCCACGCAGTCCAACCCGGTCGGCAAGGGGTTCGCGGTCACGAACAACTAGCCTTTCGCGAGAACTACTGCGCCCCCGCTGCCGGTGAACCGGCAGCGGGGGCGCAGTAGTAGCTGGACCGACTACTTACCGGCCATGTCCATCGCCGCGAGGTGGCTGAACAGCATGCTGGTGCCGATCGGGTTGCCGCCACCGGGGTAGACGGTGCCGCTCGGCGCCGCCATCGTGTTGCCCGCCGCGTACAGGCCCGCGATGGGCTTGCCCGACGTGTCGAGCACCCGCGCCGCGGTGTCGGTGCGCAGGCCGCCCTTGGTGCCGAGGTCGGAGATGCCGAACGCGGCCGCGTGGAACGGACCCTGCTCGATCGTGACGAGTGGCGGCTCACCACCGGAGAACGCGCGATCGTAGGCCTCGTCGCCGCGACCGAAGTCGGGATCGACGCCGGTGCCGACGAACGAGTTGAACCGCTCGACGGTCGCGACCAGGTTCTCGGCCGGGACACCGATCTTCGCCGCCAGCTCCTCGAGGGTGTCGGCGGTGTGCCACAGACCGGCGTCGACGTACTTCTCCGTCTCGACCATCGAGACGTTGGTGGCGTTCACCGGAGGACGCTCGCCGTCCTTGTCGTCGTAGATCATCCAGTACGGCAGCGTGGCCTGACCGGCCTCCATCTGGGCGATGATGTCGCGGCCGATGCGGTCGTATGCCGCCGACTCGTTGACGAACCGCTGGCCGTCCTGGTTCACGAAGATGCCGGCGGTGAACCACAGCGCGAACGCCGACCGACCGTCCGGATGCGTCATACCGGGCGACCACCACGCCTCGCCCATCAGGTCGGTATCCGCGCCGACCGCGATGCCGGCCTGGTGTGCCTTACCGAGGTTGCCCCACGGCCCCATCGTGTCGCGGGCCTCACCGGGAACGCCGTACTTCTGGCGCATCTCGTCGTTGCCCTCGAAGCCGCCGGCCGCGAGCAGAACGCCCTTGCGGGCGTGGATCGCGACCCGCTCGCCGTCCCGCTCGACGATGCCGCCGACCACGGTGCCGTCCTCGACCACCAGCTCGACGAGCGCGGTGTTCAGGTGCAGCTTCGCGTTCGGGTACTTCTCCATCGCCTTGAGGAACCGGCCGATCAGGGCGCGGCCACCGATCAGGTACTCGGGCAGGGGCGCACCGAGACGGTCGAAGTCCAGCGGGCCGCGCACCAGCTCGTGCAGGTCACCGACCTCCGAGATCGGCAGCGGGCTCGGCATTGTGTGGCGCTGGCCGTCGAGGCGCGCCTTGGGCGCCTTGCCGAAGTAGTCGGGCCACGGCAGCATCTCGAACTTCAGGATCTCGTCCTGCTCGAGATACGCGATCAGCGGCGCGCCGCCGCGGACGTAGGTGTCCTGCAGCTCGCGCGGGGTGCGATCACCGACCACCGCGTGGTAGTACTCGAGCGCATCCTCGATCGTGTCGTCGGTGCCCGCGCGCTCGAGCACCGGGTTGCACGGGAACCAGACCCCGCCGCCGCCCGAGTACGCCGTGGTCCCACCGAACTTGTCGGTTGCCTCGACCAGGATCACGTCGAGGCCCTCACGGGCCGCGGTGTACGCGCCGGTGACGCCGCCGCCACCCGAGCCGACCACCAGGACATCGCATTCTTCGTTCCAGTTGACCATCGTTCAGCCTTTCCCGGCCGTGCCGGATTCTGTTTCCACTCTGTGTGTCCGGGGTGCCGTGGATCAGGCGATAATGCGGACCGGATCGGTGCCGTCCCAGGTGCGCGCCTGCTCGATCCCGTACGCGAGCATCTGGCGCATCGCGGGACTCTGGATGTACTCGAAGATGACGCCCGGCTCCCCGGGCGACTGCAGATAGGCCACGCGCGTGCCTGCGCCCTCCGCGACGAACAGCTCCTCCAGCCCCTTCCCCCGGGCCGCCGCGAGGGACGCGTCCAGGTCCTCGGTGATCCACGCGAGGTGGTGCGGACCCGCCAACGGCGAGCCGGACTCGTCGACGTACGGCGACGGGCCGGACGACGTGGGCTGGATCAACTCGATCTGCATGTCGCCCGAGTAGCCCATCGCCACGTCCATGGTCACCGCGGTCTCCGCACCCGCGTACCGGCCGTGCAGGGTCACGCCGCGAAACACGGTCCACGGACCGACGCCGACGGACCCCACCCAGTGCGCGATGCTGGCGTCGAGGTCTCCGACCACGTACCCGACCTGGACGGCGGGTTCGGCCACCACGTGACTCATTCGGACCTCCAACGACATTCGGACGGGGTGTGATCCTAGCCACGCAGAGGGGAGGTGAATCAAGCATTCGTCCCACTGAGAGGACGTTCGCGAGTTCCGGATGCAGCGGTCAGCGGCCCGAGCCGCCGCACCCCCAACCGACTCCGGCCAGGTCCTGGCCACGGGCGACGACGTCGTCGAGCATCTTCTCGGTGAGTTTGCCGGTGAAGGTGTTCTGCTGACTCGGGTGGTAACAGCCGATCACGTTGAGCGGCTTGCCGTCCGCCTTGTGGACGACGGCGACCTCACCGTGCCCGAATTTCGGCTTCGGCGTCGGTACCGTGCCACCCGCCCGCCGAACTGCGTTCAGTGTGGCGTCCCAGCCGAAACCGCCGAGCGCGATGACGGCGCGCACCCACGGCAGCAGTTGCGCGAGCTCGGCGTCGAGCCAGCCCGCGCAGCAGTCGCGCTCGTCGACACTAGGCTTGTTGTCGGGCGGTGCGCAGCGCACCGCCGAGATCATCCGCGCGCCGAACAGCTTCTGCCCGTCGCCCGCGTACTCGACCTCACCCTTGCTCGCGATCCCGGCGCGGTGCAGGGCCCGGAACAACCAATCCCCCGCCTGATCGCCGGTGAACATCCGCCCGGTCCGATTGCCGCCGTTGGCGGCCGGTGCCAGTCCCATGATCAGCAGCTTGGGGAAGTCGTCACCGAAACCGACCAGCGGGCGCCCCCAGTAGGGCTGGTCCGCGAACGAGCGGCGCTTGACCTCGGCGGCCTGCTCGCGCCAGTCGACCAGCCGAGGGCACGCCCGGCACACACTGATTCGGGCGCCCAACTCCGCGAGATTCTCGGCGGCGGCGGCCTCGGCGACGACGTCGGCGCACGAGTGCGCGATCGGGGTGTCCGGGGTCGCCGGATCGCCCGGCCAGCCGCTGCCCGCAGCAACAGGGGAGGTGAACAGTTCGCCGGTGCCGGGGTGCGGCAGGAACTGCGCGGTCATCGCAGCACGCGGGTAGACATGGGTCAATTCAACCCGATGCACCCGGGTGCGCCCAGTTCGGTTCGGCACGCGGTCCACCAACCTGCACAATCGACGATATGACCGCACCCGAGCCAGATCCCGCCCTCGTCGGCGCCGCCCGCGCCGCCCGTCGTGTCGTGGTGTTCAGCGGCGCCGGAATGTCGGCCGAGAGCGGCGTGCCGACCTTCCGGGACGCACAGACCGGGTTGTGGGAGCGATTCGAGCCGGCCGAACTGGCCACCCCGGAGGCGTGGCACCGCGACAGCGGCCTGGTGTGGGCGTGGTACCAGTGGCGGACCGGACTCGCGCGGCGTGTGCAACCGCACGCCGGTCACCGCGCGATCGCCCAGTGGGCCGGGCGCACCGGGATGACGGTGATCACCCAGAACGTCGACGACCTCCACGAGCGGGCGGGCAGTCCGGTCGCCGCGCACCTGCACGGCAGCCTGTTCTCACCACGATGCAGCGACTGTGGCTCGTCGTTCCCCGGCGACGGCGGCGTCGAGGCCGAACCCACCGGTCCGCTCGCGCCGCCGACATGCGAAAACTGCGGCGGGGCGGTGCGCCCCGGCGTCGTGTGGT
Source organism: Rhodococcus sp. TAF43 (assembly GCF_052113525.1). NCBI lineage: Bacteria > Bacillati > Actinomycetota > Actinomycetes > Mycobacteriales > Nocardiaceae > Rhodococcus > Rhodococcus sp. TAF43. The sequence goes on along the minus strand of NZ_JBFRDL010000002.1, from coordinate 133,780 downwards.
TCGGCGAGGCACTGCCCGAGGACGCGTGGCAACGCGCGGTCGACGCGGTCGAGGACTGCGACCTCATGGTCGTCGTGGGCACGTCCGCGGTGGTGTATCCGGCCGCGGAACTGCCGCTGCGGGCCGCACGATCCGGCGCGACGGTCGTCGAGATCAATCCCGAGGCAACCGGATTGAGCGACCACGTGCACTACTCGTGGCGCACGACCGCGGCCGTGGGCCTGCCGGCGTTGGTCGCGGCCGCCGGTGACGCCGGAGGCCGCCGCTGACGAGCTCAGTGCCCCCGGTAGATCGACTCGATCTGCTCGGCGAAACGCTCGGACACCACCTGCAGCTTGATCTTCAGCGTGGCGGTCAGTTCCCCGGACTCCTCGCTGAGGTCGTGCGGCAGGATCTCGAACCTCTTGATCGCCTCCGCGTGGGAGACCGTCGAATTCGCGTCGTCGATGACGGCCTGGAGCGCGGCGCGGAGATCGGTGTCCGTGGCGAGATCGGCGACCGTCGCCGATGCCGGCTTTCCGTTCGCCGACTTCCAGTTCCCGAAGGGCTCGGGGTCGAGGGTCAACAACACACCGATGAACGGTCGACCGTCACCCACGACAACAGCCTGTGAGACAAGCACGTTCGAACGCAGGCGATCCTCGAGTGGGCCCGGCGAGACGTTCTTTCCTCCGGCGGTAACCAGCAGGTCCTTCTTCCGCCCGGTGAGCGTCAGGTACCCGTCGTCGTCCAGTTCGCCGAGGTCCCCGGTGCGGAGCCAGCCGTCGTGGAAGGTGTCCGCCGTGGCGGAGTCGTTGCGCCAGTACCCGGCGAACACGACGCCGCCGCCGAGTTCGATCTCGCCGTCCGGCGCGATCCGCACCGAGTTTCCGCTCATCGGGCGGCCCACCGTGCCGATCTTCTGCTCGTCGGGCACGTTGACACAGTGCGCGGCAGTGGACTCCGTGAGCCCGTAGCCCTCGTAGATCGGCACGCCGACGCCGCGGAAGAAGTGGCCCAGCCGCGGCATGAGCGCCCCGCCGCCCGAGATCGCCCACCAGCACTGGTCGCCCAGCGCGGCACGAAGTTTGGCGTACACCAGCCGATCGGCGATCGCGTGTCGCAGCTTCAGGAGCCGGGACGGGCCACCCGTGTCGAGGGATTCGCTGTAGGCGATCGCGGTGGCCTCCGCGAAGGCGAACACCGCCCGCGGAATCCGGCCCCCGGTCTCGGCGGCATGGCCGGCGCTGTCGCGCACCTTCTCGAAAACCCGTGGAACACCGAGGATCACGTGTGGCCGGAAGCGCTGGAACTGGCCCGCGACCGTGCCGAAGTTCGACCAGTGTGCCTGGGTGCCGCCGGCCTCGAACATCGCGAGGGACACCGCGCGCGCGAGCACGTGAGCCAACGGAAGGAAGGTCAGCATCCGGTTGCCGGGCTTGGCCACGTCACCGACGGACGCAACCAGGATCCCGCGCACCTCGGACAGGAAGTTCCGGTGCGTGAGAATGCACCCCTTCGGCCGCCCCGTGGTCCCCGACGTGTAGACCAACGACGCAAGGTCGTCCGCTCGGATCCCGGCCAGCCGGTCGCCGACGACAGCGTCGTCGATTCGCACGCCCTCGGCGACGAGCTTCTCCACGGCCCGGTCCTCGATCTGCAGCACACGACCCGGGCCGGACATGACACCGTCGAATCCGGCCGCGTGGGTGGCGGTCTCGACGATCGCGAGGACGGCCCCGGAATCCTCGACGATCCACCGGATCTGTTCCGGCGACGACGAGTCGTAGATCGGCACCGAGACAGCGCCTGCCGCCCAGATCGCGAAGTCGAACAGCGTCCACTCGAACCGCGTCGCGGACAGCAGCGCCACCCGGTCGCCGGGTCCGACCCCCGCCGCCACCAGACCCTTCGCCACCCCGGTGACCAGATCCGCGAATTCGAGTGCGGTGACGTCCACCCACCGGTCCTCGACCGGACGGGAGAACAGCACGCGATCGGGACTGCGTCTCGCGTGCTCGAACACCGTGCGGACGATGGACTCGTCGTCGGCGATGGTGAAGCGGGCAGGGGCGCCGTACTCACGCATGTGCGTCATCTCCAGCTGTTGCAGGGACACCGGGGACACCGGGAATCACAGGTATCGCGGAAGTTTCGGGAACTTCGGGAACTTCCAGGGCCGCGAGCGGCCCGTCACGGAACCGCCGCAGGATCTGGGCGAACTGGGCGATCTCGGTCGGCGACCAGCCGTCCACGCGCGCGCGGACGTCGTCGAAGCGGCGGCGGTCGGCGGCCGCGAGCACCGCGACGCCCTGGACAGTCAGGTACAGGGGGCGACCGGAGCGGACGGGGGCCGAATCGGCCCGAACCCATCCGCCGTCGGTACATCCCCGGAGCTGCCGCGAAACGGTCGACCGGTTGACACCGAACGCATCGGAGATGTCGGTGGCGCGACATCCCGGGTTCCGCGCGACGAACGAGAGGACCGAGTGCTGAGCGAACGACGGACCGCCCTGCGCGTCCCGGCCGCCGGCCACCAGCTCTCGGGCCAACTGGACCAGTTCGGCGTGCACCGCCGCCACCTGATCGACCTCGCCGTCATGTTGCACAGTGCAACTCTACGCCGCCCGTCTCGCCATGCATCGGTCGCGTACCGGAAGTAACGTTCAAGCCGCAGATGCGACTAACCAGGAGACGGCGCCGCATCGGCGCTTGCCCGACCGAGACCCGAGGAGACGATTTGTCCGTTCAGACCGACTCGATCGCCGTCCGTGCCGTTGGATCGCACCGGACCGCCGACGCGGCCTCGCTCGACCGCCTCGAGCAGGAGATTGTCGACCTGGATGCGCAGATACTGGCCGCCGTGCGTCGCCGCGCAGATCTCGCTCGCGCCCTCACTCCCGTCGAGCGGCCGCTCACCGACGCCGAGTCCCGGTTCGACGAGCTGGGCTCGGACGGCCCCGTTCTCGGACGCACACTGACCCGGCTGAGCGCCGCCGGATCGCGGTAACACCGCCTCCACGCCCACACACCGAACCGCCTCCTGTCCGTGACTTCGGTCACGTAGCGGAGGCGGTTCGGTCGTCTCGGGCCGGCCGTGCCGGGCTGTCAGCGCCAGCCGTGCAGGGCGTGCGCGGTGACGGCATGCACCGCACGCTCCTCGACCACGTCCAACGACTCGCCGACGTGCGCATGCAGCGCGGCGAGTGCACCGTCCAATTCGCCGTCGAGGACCTGCTCGACGATCGCCAGGTGCTCGGTGATCGTCGATTCCACCCGCTCGGGCGTTTGGTAGTCGTGCATGCGCACGAGCCGGATCTGGCTGTTGACCGCTGCCAGCGCCCGGGTCAGCGCCGGATTCCCCGCCGCGGTCGACAGATCGAGGTGGAACTGCTGGTCCAGCTGGACGATGTCGCGGGACGGTGCCGGCGGGTCTGCCTTCAGGTCCCGCCACTGCGCGCGTGTCGCTTCGAGCAGCGGCACGTCGAACTCCAGATCGGCGTTCTCGAGGTGCCGGGCGATCCCCCGCAGTTCCAGGGTGATCCGCAGCTCGTACAGATCACGGATGCTGCCGAGATCGGGGAACGTCGGGTAGTAGCCGTCCTCGCGGCGGGTGACGATACCGTCCGAATGCAACCGGACCAGCGCCTCCCGCAACGGTGTGCGGGACACCCCGAGCGACTCGCACAGGCGTCCCTCCACCAGCCGAGCATGCGCGGGAACTTGCCCGCTCATGATCTGCTCCCGCAACTCCACGTACACCTTCTCGCGCAGGCTCGTGCCCGACGATCCGTCGGCAGTGGCCATCTCGTTACTCCCTTCGACGGGTCAGTGAATCGGCTCGTGCAGGGGCATGGAACTCTCCTGGGGGTCGAGACGTCGAAAAGTATTGCGCCGAGTCGGTATACGGCGCCGTATCCGCTCCCCCACACTGTTTCGCGACGCGTTTACACCCGGTGGTCGCCCCTGTGATCGCCGTGTTAACGAAAACGCCCCCGCCGCGGCACCCGTAACACGTCCGTCACGTCGGCACCGTCACTCTGCGGAGCCCCGGCGCATCGTCACGCGGAGACGCCACCGAGAAACGCACGCCAGCCACCGAATTCGGTGATGTCCACCCCGGCCGCGGCCGCTGCGGGCGTGCAGGTGAAGCCGACCGCGACGGTCCCGCCGGCGAGGGTCATCGACGTCAGCGCCATCGGGGCGGGCAGGGCCGCCAGGAAGGCACCGAGCCCGGCCGCCGAGATCCGGTACAGCTCACCCGGAAGCGAGCGGCCCGAGCCGTCGGGCACGTGCACCAGGCCCGGCTTGGGCGGAACCGAATCCAGCCGCACCATCAGATAGTCCGCGGTGGTCGCGACAGGTCGTTCGAACCGCGCCCCCAGCGCCTCCAGTTGGTGATGCAGCGGCTGACCACGCAGGTGCGCCCCGAAGACCGCGAGCCCGATCCCCTCCTCCGGCGCAAGATCCGCCGTCTCGACGCCCTGGATGCGGGCCGCCACGTCCAGCGCCACCTGATCCCCGAACGCCGGAGCCACGGTCATCACCCCGAACGATTCACCGGGTTCGCCCGGGGTGGGCACGGCGACGGACGCCAGGTCGAGCAGGTTGCAGAAGTTCGTGAACGTGCCCAGACGCCTGTTGATCTCCACCGGCTCCGCGAGCACCTCCGCGATCAGGGGGTGCTCGGTAGCGGTGGGCAGCAGCAGGACGTCGAGGTCCGCGAACAGCCGCTCGGCATGATGCTTCGCGGCCGCGAGAGTGCCCATGTCGCGCACGAACTCGTGGGCCGGCTTCGACTGCGATGCCCGAACGATCGAGGCGACCGTCGGGTCCAGAGCGGCATCGGGATGGGAGACGACGAACCGGCCCACCGCATCGAAGCGCTCCGCGACCAGGGCGCCGTCGTACAGCAGTGTCGCGGCGTCGAGCAGCGGTGCGATGTCGACCCGCACGATCTCCATGTCGGCTTCCGCGGCGCGCCCGACGGCCGCCGCGAAGCTGCGCCGGTAGGTGTCGGAGAGCGTGTCCAACTGCCCGTCGACCGGCACCCCGACGCGCGCCCGCGTCGGGGCGGACAGTGGCACGTCCGACGGCCGGACGCGGCTGCGTGGGTCGTCGGCGTCCGGCCCGATCATGATCGACATCGCGCGTCCCGCGAGGCCCACGGTGGACGCCAGGACGGTGACGCAGTCGAAGTCCGCGCAGGCCGGCACGACACCGCGGGTCGGGACGAGTCCGAGGGTCGGCTTGATCCCCACGACACCGTTGAAGGCCGCCGGCACCCGGCCGGAACCGGCCGTGTCCGTGCCCAGCGCGAAGTCGACGAGCCCCAGTCCCACCGCCGCTCCCGACCCCGAACTCGACCCGCCCGACACGCGGTCCGGGTGGGTCGCCGACCGCACGACACCGTAGGGGCTGCGGGTTCCGACGAGTCCCGTCGCGAACTGGTCCAGATTGGTCTTGCCGAGGACCACCGCCCCGGCTGCCTGCAGCCGCGTCACGGCGGGCGACGACACCTGCGGAACGTAGGCGAACTCGGGGCAGGCCGCCGTGGTCGGCAGGCCGACGACGTCGATGTTGTCCTTGACGGCGAACACCGTTCCCGCCAACGGCAGTTCCTCACCCGCCGCGAGCCTGCGCTCCACGGCGACCGCGTCGGCCATGGCGTCGGACTCCGAGCGCAGCGTGATCCAGACCTCCTGCCGATCGCACTCGTCGATGCGCGCGAAGGCCTCGCGCACGCGGCCGGTGGGGGTGCTGCTGTCGGTGCTGGTGGAGGGGTGCGTCATCGTCGGCCGCCTTCTCGCGTGGACCGCGAGCGACGGTCCAACCGTGTATACGTCGATGAATACGCTAGGCAAGCTGCTGTTACATCCGCACTACCCGACGTGACGATCACGTATCGCCGGCGTTCGGTGACGCCACGGCCCGCGGCGAGCCGACCGGCACGCGAGGTCCACGCGTGAAATATTCGCAGTGAACCTGCCGCCGATCCGCTCGAGGAGATACCAGCCATGAATCGACAGCCGACCCTCGTCCGCGGCCTCGGGGTCCTGGGTATCGCGGCGGTCCTGGCCACCGCCGGGTGCAGCAAGGACGAGGACGGTACGGCGGAGGCGCTGCCGGGCACCACCTCTGCCACGTCGGCGACGACGACCGCAGCGGCGGCCGCCGTGCCCGCGACCACGACCGTCAAGGCGGCTGGTTCGACGTTCACACCCACCGCGCACCCCGAGGGTTGTGCCGTGAGCGAGTTGCAGCTGACCCTCGGCCAGGCGCAGGGCGCGGCCGGCTCCACCGAACTGCCGCTGATCTTCACGAACGTCGGCGGTCGCGACTGCGTCCTCGACGGCTTCCCCGGCGTCTCGTACGTCCAGGGCGGCGCCGACGGCGCCCAGGTCGGTTCCGCGGCAACACGTTCCGGAGAATCGTCCGGCGCCGTGACGCTCACGCCGAACGCGACGGTGACCGCAGCGGTGCGCGCGGTCAACGTGGAGAACTACCCGGCCGACACCTGCTCACCCACCGACGTTGCCGGACTTCGGGTCTACCCGCCGAACGACACCGGCTCGATCTTCGTGCCGTACGCGACCAAGGGCTGCGCCGGCACCGGCGAGGGCCTGAACCAACTGTCGGTTCAGGCCGTCACCGGCTGATCCGGCAGCCAGTCGAGACCGAGGGCCCGCTGGAGCGTCGGCCACGACTTGGGCAGCTGGTCGCGCCAGTAGTCCCAGGCGTGGACGCCCGTGCCCTCGTAGTCGACGGTCACCGGGATCTTCAACTGGTCCAGTCGCGTCTCGAGAATCCGGGTGCACACGTTGGAGGCACCCTCGATGACGCCACCCAGGAGCAGACGGCGGACGTCGCCGGAGCCTGCCTCGTGGGCCCCGGGCAGGCCCGTCGCCACCGACAGGTAGATCTGCTTGCCCCGCAGCTTCTCCGCGTTGCGCACCGTGTCGTGCGACAGCCATTCCGGACCTGACGGGTCGGTCCACATGTTGGCCGGATCGCCGCTCCGTGACGTGACGGTCGTCTGGACCACGAGACGGCCGAGGGGATCACTCGTGGAGTAACACCCGCTGAAGGCCGCGGCACCGCTGTAGAGGTCCGGGTACCGGTGGGCCAGCATCATCGCCGACTGTGCGCCCATCGAGTTGCCGGCAATCGCGTTGACGCCGTCGGTGTTCAGCTTCGCGTCGATCAGTGGCGGCAGCTCCTCGGCGATGAAGGACTCCCACTTGTTCAGTCCGAGCTCGGGATCGGCCTGGTCCCAGTCGGTGTACAGGCTGCCTTGACCGCCGTTGAGCAGCACGACGTTGACGTTCTCGTCCTCGAAGAACGCGGGCGCGTCGCCGAGGCTCTTGTTCATCCACCCGCTGGTGTTGTTGCGCGCACCCGCGCCGTCGAGCATGTAGAGGGTGGGGCGCGGCACCGACCGGTCCTTCGGCAGCAGCACGTCGACCGTGACCTCACGGCGTAGCGCGAGCGATCCGACGGTGTACTGAACGGCCTGCCCCGACTGCGGCTTCTCACCAGTGAACCTTCCAGACCGGTCACCTGTTCCAGTCCGCGACGGCGGACGCGATACCGTATCAGTACCGCACAGGTCCGGCCGACACTCCCGGACCAGGTGGTACGACGTGAAGCAGGGGGTCCCGTGTCCGAGTCCGCAGACAGGTTCGCCACCGGTGATTTCGACCGAGAAGTCACCGGGGCGTGGGCTGCGTTCCGTTCGTCGCTCGCCGATCGGATCGCTGCGATCTCGTCCGACGACCAGGTGATCCTCGAGACGGTCTGCGACACCGACGAGGCCGACGGCCGTGTGCCGTTCCTGCAGTTCAACGCGGTCGACGGACCCGACGGCCCGGCCGTCCGGTGCGAACTTCCCGCCGATGTCCACCTGCCGCCGCGGCGCCGATTGACCGCTGCCGACGAATCCCGACTGCTGGCTCAGGGATGGACGCATCCCGCGTCCACCGACGCGCCCGACGGGGATCCCGAACTCGACATGGGCGACGTACCCGCGCTCGTCGTCGAGAAGGCGGCGCGCTGGGCCGATCAGCTGGCCTCGATGGCGGTGTCGGTCCTGCGGGACACCTGGGACGTGCCACACCCCGCATTCCTTGCCCTGCACCATCTCGGGGGCGATCCCGAACCGGCAGCGGATCCGGCCGTCACCCCCGTCCGGACACCGCTCGACCGGCACGTGTCGATCCGCCCCCGCGACACCGCGCACCTGCGCGAGGTGATCGCGCACACCCTGACCGACATCTACGGGCAGGCGCCGGAACTGGACGCGGACGGTGACGTGGTCCTGCGCTTCGGCTCCGCACTCGCACTCGTCATCGCGAACGAGAGCACACCCGAGGTGCAGCTGTGGGCGCCCCTGGTCCGCGACATCAGTGGCCGCACACGAGCATCCGAGCTCATCACCGACCTCAATCGGCGCTGGCCGTATCTCCGCTTCGCCCTCTTCGAGGATCGGCTGCGCGTCATGATCGACATGCTCGCCGACCCGTTCGTCCCGCAGCACCTCGCCGACATGGTCGAGCACCTGTCGGACTTCCTCGGAGGCGTCGACGAAGAGTTCGCGGCGCATTTCGGCGGCGTGCTGCACTTCCCGCCCGCCGAACCGGCCACGGCACCCGAGACATCGGGCGCCGACACGGTTCCCGAGGCATTCGTGCCGGAACCGGAGCCGGGGAGCCCGCCCGAACAGATGGAACTGTTCGACGACCCGGTCCAGCCGTCGCTGTTCGACGACCCCGACGAACTGCGGTAGCAGCGGCGCACCGCAGGAGCTGGGATCAGCAGGGGCTCGGCTCTCCGATCTTCACGACGGACAGCACGGCCTCCGCCTCGCCGACGGGCGCTCCCACGGACGGCTGCTGACCGACGACGATCCAGTTCGCGTCGAGTACCTGCTTGCGGCCCTTGCCGGACGCGTCGGCGCTGCGGGAGAAGAACACACCGTTCGCCTGAATGAGATCCTGCGCGTCCTGCAGGTTCATGCACATCACGTCCGGCATGAGCACCCGTGTCGGCGCTGGGGCCGGAGGCGCCACGGGAGTGGACAGTGTGACCTCCGGCGTCACGACCGCGGCGGGTGGCGCGGAAACACTGGGTGCCGGAGCGACGACCGACGTCGTCGTAGTGGCGGCCATGGTCGTGGCCGTGGTCGACGTTGCAGACGCGGAACTCGTTTCTCCCGAACCACATCCAGCAAGTACACCGATCACCACTGCGCTTACGCCGACGGCAGTCGACCGCACGAGAACACTCTTCGAAGAAATGACAGCCACTTGAGACTCCCCCAATAACCGGCCCCCTGCCGGACATCGTATGAACCGCGAGAGCGTACATCACCGGCCGCACCGAAACCACCGGCGGCGCAGGCAACAACGATCCACGACTTCCTTCCCGCCCCGGGCGCCTCCGTGGTGCCGCAGTTCATCGCCGACGCCGTGCAGCCGTTGTTGCCCCCGGCCCCCCGGTACGCCGATGCGCCCCAGCACCATCCACGACTTTCTGCCGCTGGAGGTCGCCAATATGATCCCCACAGGATCCGCCGATGCGCTGCGCCCTGTCCTGCCGCCGGTTCCAGGTCATGTCGTCGGCGCTCCCGTGCCGGCACCGGCACCACCCGCCCCGGCTCCTGCCCCTGCTCCCGCGCCCGCGCCCGCGCCCCAGGCCAGTCCGCGCGTGGCTCCGGCACCCGCGCCGGCTCCCGCGCCGCGAGCCGGCTACAAGAACTGCACCGAGGCGCGCAATGCCGGTGTCACTCCGATCTACCGCGGCCAGGCCGGATATGCGCCACACCTGGATCGCGACAACGACGGAATCGCCTGCGAATAGTCCGCATCCGTCCCGCGCGCGAATCGGCCTCCCGCGCGCACAATTGCGCGGGCGGCAGACGAACTTGCGCGCGGGACGGAACCCGGACCGTCAGGCACCACTCTCGGTCGGGGTGATCACGATGTTGATCGGACACTCCTCCGGGTGGTCGCCGCGGAGCAGTTCGATCCCGCACTCGATCCGATCGAAGCCGAGGACGTGGGTGCGCATGCGGCTGAGCGGGAATCGGCCGGATACGACAGTTCCCGCCGCCTGCTGACAGGCCTGCACATTCGATCCGCCGCACCGGATCAGCCGGATGTTCTCGAGCGTGACGGACGATCTCGAGCGCGTCGAGCAGCGGACCGGTGGCGTGCGGCGAGGTGTCGAGCACGACGTCGAATCTGCGGACGCCGGTCGTCTGCCGAGCGACCTCCCGTAGATCCTCGGTCTCGACGTCCATGACCACGTCGGCACCGAATTCCGTTGCGAGGCCTAGCTTGTGCCGGTCCCGTGACAGACCGGTAGCGAGGATGTCGTGACGATCGCGACGCGGCCGGCGAGGGGCGGTGCGCTCATCGAGGTTCCCTCGGCAGCCCGAGGATCTGCTCGGCGATGACGTTGAGCTGGATCTCGAGCGTGCCGCCGCCGATGAGCAGCGACGGCGTCGAAAGGTACGCCTTGGCGGCCCGTCCTCCACCCACCACCTCGGGCCCCAGGCTGCCGACGGCGGCCTCGGGCCCGAACCACTCGAACACCTGCGCGGCGGCGTCGGTGATGTGCCGCGCGGACGCCGCCTTGAGTGCGCTGGCCTCGACCCCCGGATTCAGGCCCGACAGCCGCTTGAGGATGCTCCGGTGCGCGAGGGCATCGAGAGCGCCTGTCCCGGAGGTGATCCGGCCGAGCGCGGGCAGTGCCGCGGACCGAGCTGCGGGGTCGAGGGCACGGACAACCTCGACCGGATCGAAGCGGTGGCCACCGGCGACCGGGGCGGTGCCCATCGCTACCCGCTCGTTCGCGAGCGTCGTGCGGGCCACCTTCCAGCCCTCCCCCGGTGTGCCGACGAGGTCGGCGTCGGGCACGAACACTCCGTCGAGCGTGACCTCGTTGAACATGCTGTCGCCATTGGCCTCGCGCAACGGCCGCACCTCCACGCCCGGCGCCGACATGTCGACGAGGAAGAAGCTGATGCCCCGATGCTTGGGCACGTCGCGATCGGTGCGGGCCAGGCAGATTCCCCAGTGCGCCTCGTGCGCCTTGGAGTTCCACACCTTCCGACCGTCGATCCGCCAGCCGCCGTCCACCTTGGTGGCGAACGTCGTCAGCGACGCCAGGTCGGAGCCGGCACCGGGCTCGGAGAACAACTGGCACCACACGATCTCGCCGCGCAGGGTCGGCGCGACGAGCCGCTCCATCTGGTCACCGGTGCCGTACTGGAGGATCGACGGCAGCGCCCACTCGCCGATGACGGTGGTGGGCTGGACCATCCCCGCGCGGTCGAACTCCTCGGCGATGACGAGCTGTCCGGCAGTGTCCGCACCCAGCCCGTACGGCGCGGGATAGTGCGGCGCCACCAGACCACGGTCGGCCAGCAACACCCGTGCCGACAGCGGATCCAGCGCGGCCGCCGCCGCGATCGTCGCGGCCACCCCGGCCCGGAATTCCGGACGGTCCTCGATGCCGAGAGCCGCCCGACGCTCGGTAGTGAGCGCCAGTTCGCCGGCGCGCCGCGCCCACTCGTCCTGTGCACCACCGAGTGCCAGCAGGCTCGCTGCCCGCCGCCAGTACAGGTGAATGTCGTGTTCCCACGTGTTGCCGATGCCGCCGAGCAGCGTCAGGCTGTCCAGGACCACGTCGACGGCCTCGCGCCGGCACACCGTCGCGGTTCGTGCCACCGCGAGTGCCAGCTGTTGCGGGTCGTCGCTGTCCGCGGCCATCGCCGCATCCCACACCGAACTGGTCATCACCTCGAGACGGATGAACAGTTGGGCGCACTTGTGTTTGATCGCCTGGAACGAGCCGATCGGTCGTCCGAACTGCTCGCGGATCTTCGCGTACGCCAGGCTCGTCTCCTGTGCCCATCGGGCGATGCCGACGGCCTCGGCGCACTGCAGGACAGTTGCTAGCGACGCCACCTCCTCGGGTAGCGCGTCGAGGATGTGGTCGGCAGGAATCCTGGCCTCCGACAGATGGATCCGTCCGATGTCGCGGGTGAGATCGACGCCCTCTGCGGGGGTTCGGTCGATCCCGGCGGCGTCGGCGGGGAGCACGAACCACACCGGCGTCGCACCGCACTGACCCGCCAGCACCAGGATGTCTGCACCGACGGCGCCCAGGATCGGAACCGTGGCCCCGGAAGCGATCACCTCGTCGCCGTCCCCCTCGAGCGTGACGGTTCCGGGTTCGAGAGCGCACGCACCGATCGCGCCCGCTGCGAAGCGCGGCAGCAACGCCTTGCGCGCCGCGTCGGTGCCGTGTGCCTGGATCACGGCGCTCGCGGTGACCGTCGGCAGCAGCGGGCCCGGAATCAGCCCGTGCCCCGATTGTTCGAGGGCAACGGCCAGTTCGAGGAGACCGGCGCCGGCACCGTCGAATTCCTCGGCGATGTGCAGGGACGGAATACCCATGCCCACCAACTGGTCCCAGTGGGCGGGTCGCTCCCCTCTCCCGAGTTCCGCGATCTGCAGGCGGGTCTGCTCGACGGGCGTGGTCCGCGCGGCGAACCGCGCGAGGGAGTCGGCGAGCGCGTCGTGGTCGGCTCCGATACCGATCGGCATGTCCGATCAACCTTTCAGTTTCAACACCTTGCGGGCGTTCTCGTGCAGGAACTTGGGCCAGACGTCGGCGTTGAACGGCACGTGCGGCATGTCGCCGAAGATCCGGTCCAGCGTCAGTCCGGCCGGAAAGTACCCGGCGTAGATAATCTTGTCGGCGCCGCGGGTGTTGGCGTAGTCGACGATGGCCTGCGGGTAGTGCTTGGGTGCGAACGCGGACGTCGAGTAGTAGAGGTTGGGCCACTTGAGCATCAGTTTGATCGCCAGGTCCTCCCACGGCTCGCAGCCGTGCCGCGTGACGAACACCAGGTCCGGGAAGTCGAACATCACGCCGTCGATCAGTTCGACGTGCTGCACCGCGGACTTGACCCGCGGTCCGGCGATCCCGGCACACGCGAAGATAGGGATGTCGAGTTCGACGCACTTGGCGTAGATCGGGTACATCTGCGGCGCGTTGAGCGCGACCTGCGGGAACGTACCCGCCGCGAACGAACTCACCGAGACGATGCCGAACTCCTCGTACTCGCGCGTCATCCGCGTCAGCGTGCCCATGATGTCGTTGGGGTCCACCGCGGAGCCCTGCGGAACGAAGCGATCCGGGAACAGCCGAACCGCCTTCTGCCCGGACTCCTTGGCCATGCTGACCATGCCGATCTCGATGCCGTGCTTGTCCATCTCCCGCAGCGTCGCCGAGATCGGATCGTCGGTGTCGAGGTCGTCCGGCACGCCCTTGAACATGTACTGGGCGGGCATGCTGAACTCGGCGCGACTCTCCCGGTCCTTGGTCTGACGCGTGATGAAGGCGTACTCGTCGTGCCCGGCCTCGCGAAACCCGATGTGGGTGTCGATGATCGGGATTCCGTCGTAGGGGGTCATACGGTCTGCTCCTTGAGGATCGGCCTGCCATTCAGATCACGGACCGTAATGCTTTCACGTTCGAGGATGTCCAGGCTCGCCTCGACGTTGCCGGTGTAGTGCGCTGCGGCGTCGCACAACCACGTCACCGCCTCGACCATTTCCTCGAGCGACTCGGGCACGAACCACTTGGAACCGACCATGTTCGACGCCACCGACAGCGCCCCCGCCGTCGCGACGGCCGAGCGTGGGCGCACCGCGTTGACACGGATCCCGGTCCCGTTCAGTTCGGCGGCCAGCCCCGCTGTCATCCGATCCTGGGCGGCCTTGCTCATGCCGTAGAGCGTCGTGCCGTGGATGTCGGCATCCAGGTCGGTCTCCCCCGCGGGGAGCGGTTCGACGGGCCGGATCCGGGCGGTGCCGCTGGTGATGTTGACGATCCACCCCGCGCCGCGCTCCCGCATGCCGGGGATCACCCGCTGCGCGAGGTCCAGCGGCGCATGGACGTTCACCTCGAACGTCAGGTGCGCACGCCTGGACGGGTAATCCCGCAGCGGCTGGAAGATCGCCGCCGCCGCGTTGTTGACGAGGATGTCGATCGGCCCGCCAAGTGCCTTCTCCGCCTCGGGGACGATGCGGGCCCGGGAGTCCGCATCCTCGAGCGCGGCCGGGACGATCACGGCCGTGCCACCGGCCGAGCGGATCACCTCGGCTGTCCGGGCCAGGGTGCCGTCGAAGCCGCGATCGGGTTCGTCGACCGTGCGGGCCACGATCGCGACGGCCGCGCCCTCCGCCGCCAGCCGCTGCGCGATACCCGCGCCGATGCCGCGGCTGGCACCGGTGACGATCGCCCGACGGCCCTCGAACCGCCGAGTCACGCGCTCAGCTCGGCTTCGAGCTGCTTGGCGAAGGACTCACGCAGCAGGACGTCGTTGGGGTTCTCGGGCAACTCGGTCAGCGGCTGGGCGACCTCGGACGGCGTGGGGCCGTACTTCGCCGCCAGCGGGGCCAGCGCGTCCAGGTCGAAGTCGTACAACTCGGCAGCGTTCGCCGCGAACAGCTTCCGCAGCTCGGTCTCGTCGACGTCGTGCATCACCTGACGGATGCACTCGCGCGTGAACGGGTACGTGCCCTCGTTGTGCGGGTAGTCGTTGCCCCACATGAACTTGCCCTCGCCGAGCGTGTCGCGCGACGCCATGTCCTGCGCCGACGGCATCGTCGCACCGACCCACACATTGCGCCGGAAGTACTCGCTCGGACGCAACGGAAGCTGCTCGTCCTCGCTGTAGAACAGCTCGCCGATCCGGCCGGTGCGCTTGACCCGCAGGTCCACCGTGTCGAGCTGACGCATCAGATCCGGCGCCCACGCACAACCCTGCTCGGACACCGCGAACTTGAGCTTCGGGAACCGCTCGAACACACCCGAGAGGATCATCTGCACCAGCGGACGCATCGAGTAGAAGCCGACCTCGTTGATGTAGAGCAGTGACGACGTCTTGTAGCGGCCGTAGTCCGGCAGACCGGTGCCGGCATGGCTGTTCACCGGGACGCCGAGGTCCTCGCAGACCTTCCACAACCGGTCGTACTCGGGGTCGTACAGCGGCTTGACCCACTTGATGTCGGGCGCCAGGTTCGGCAGCAGGATGCCGCCGCGCAGTCCGTTCTCCTTGACCCACTCGACGTCCTTGATCGCCTCGTCGACGTCGTTGAGGAACACCTGCGCAACGCCGGCACGCTGGGCGGGAGCGTCGTTGCAGAAGTCCTTCAGCCAGCGGTTGTGGGCGCGCACGCCCGCGAGACGCTTGTCGAAGTCCTCGGCCCGCGGCGGACCCGCCAGCACGGCGGCACTCGGGAAGAACGGGGGCACCGTGTTGGGGAACAGCACCTCACCGACCGTGCCGTCACCCTGCGTCTCGCGCAGTCGACGCACGTTGTCCCAGTTGCGGGTTCGGCCGTCGTCGACGAGGTCACGGTAGGGGTTCTTGTACTTTCCGCGCCACGTGTCGAACTCCTCGTGCCACTTCGATTCGAGGTACGAGCGGTAGGTGGCGTGGTCGGCACCGGCATGACTGTCAGCTGAAATGAGGATGTAGGGCGTTTCGTTCGTCACGATGGACACTCCTGATGAAACTACTCGATATGAAACCGTGTTCTATATGATTGCCTTCGAGATTAGCGAGGTAGATGCAAATGTCAAGCGGAAGTCTCGCGGTCATCTAGAACGCAGTTCCACACCAGGGAATCTCCGGGACCGCGGGCCCGGAGAACGCGACGAGCCCCCGACTCGGAAGTCGGGGGCTCGGGTACGAACGGACTCTGCGCAGGCGGAAATGGCGCCTACATATGCGCTACGTCTGCGGCGCGACGAACTTGGACGCGAACGCGTGGATGCTCGCCACCACATGATCGAGTTCCTCGTCCGTAGTGCCGTGGCTCATCCCGAGGGACATGCCACGCTCGAACACCTCGTCCGCGAAGGGCAGGCCGTCCTCGGGAATGCGGTACTCGACATTGCGCATCATCGGGTGTCGAGTGACATTGCCACTCCACACCGTTCGGGTGTCGATACCCGCACCCTCGAGCGACTCCTGCAGGTCCGAACGCTCGAACCCGGCATCCTCGCGGATCGTGACGGGGTAGCACAGCCACGCGGTATAGAAGCCCGGGAGCGGCTTGGGGAGACGGAACAGCGACGGGTAGGCGCCGAAGGCCGCAGTGAACGCATCGAAGATCTCGTGGCGGCGTTTGTAGTTCACGTCGAGCTTGCTCAGCTGGACCAGGCCGAACGCGGAGCCCAGCTCGGACGGCTCGAAGTTCCAGGGCAGGACGTCGAAGATGAAGTCGTTGTCGTACGCGACGCCGTCGAGGCTCTCGCGGAACACACGTCCGGTCCGCGCCTGCTCGGACCCGAACAGGTGTGGCTCGGATCGGCGACCCCAACGCCGCAGCATGAGGCCCTTGTCGCGCAGCTTCTCGTCGTCGAGGCACACCATGCCGCCGTTACCGGCGCACGTGATGATGTGCGACATCGCGAAGCTGGTGACGGTGATGTCGGACCACGAACCGGTCTTGGTGCCGTTGAGGGCCGTTCCGATGCAGTCGCACGAATCCTCGATGACCTTGAGGTCGTGACGGTCGGCGATCTCGCGGATCGCGTCCCAGTCGGGGGCATTGCCCGCCAGGTTCGGGACCAGGATCGCCTTGGTCTTGTCGGTGATCAACGCCTCGATCTTGGACGCATCGACGTTGTACGTGTCCGGCTCGACATCGACGAACACCGGAATCCAGCCTCCGCGGACGATCGGCGAGACGTCCGTGGAGAACGTCAGCGGCGAGGTGATCACCTCGGAGCCCTTGGGCAGATCGAGCAGTTCGAGCGCCAGGTACAGCGCGGACGAACCCGAGTTGCACATCAGGCCCAGCTTCTTGCCGTAGAGATCAGCGACCCTGCGCTCCATCTCGGCGACGTTCTTGCCGATCTTGAGGGCGAACGGGCCTCCCCTCAGCACCTCGAGGCAGGCCTCGATCTCGCGCTCGTCGTGAACACTTCGGGCGTAGACAACCCTGGTCATGGGATCTCCTCGGTTGATTTCTCGGAAGGCGTCCGGCGGTGTCGGGTTTCGGCACCTCGCACACCCTCGTGTGGCGGTCGCAGCGCAGGACGCCGCGGAAGACTCTGCGCACCTACACCATTCGCACAGGCTGAGGTGGCGACTCCGGCAGCGGCCCGGGCCCGCGAAGGCCAGATCAATATCCGAACGGCGCTCATTGAACGTTCATTCAGGCCGAATATAGAACGGCTTTCCGAAGCAGTCAAGACGAAACGAAATCGAGCCCCGGAGGAGCGCAGGCGCCGGTCACAGCACTCGCGCCACCCTCCTTTTGACCGGCAGCATCGGGCAGCACTATGGTTTGAATGATTGTTCAATACGAAAGGAACACGCGTGCCCGAAGCCCCCGACAGGAGGTCCGAAATACTCGACGCCGCCGCCGTCCTGTTCGCCGCGCGCGGGATCCCCGGAACCTCGATGCGCGAGATCGGTGACGAGGTCGGCATCAATGCGGGCGCGCTCTACCACTACTTCCGGTCGAAGGGCGCCATCGTCAACAAGTTGGTCACGGTGTTCCTCTCGGATCTCCTCGCGAACTATCGGGCGACCGGCCTCGAGCAGCTCGAGCCGCGCGCACGGCTGAAGGCGATTGTCGACGTCTCCCTCGCGATGGGCGCCGCCCGTCCCGATGCGACGAAGGTCTATCACGCCGAGTTCCCCAACCTTCGCAAGCTGCGCGACTTCACCGAAGCCAACGCGCTCGCCGACGAGATCCAGACGATCTGGCTCGACGCCATCGAGGCGGGCAAGGACGCAGACGTTCTCCGAAAGGACGTACCCTCCAAGGTGTTCCACCGGTTCCTTCGAGATTCGGTGTGGTTCACCGTCTACTGGCGCCGGCCGGACGACCCCTACACTCTCGGCGAACTCTCCGAAGACTGCATGTCCGTCTTCCTCGACGGCATGGCTGCGCGCCCCGAGCGCTGAACGTTTTTCCCACTCCCCCAATCTGTTCCAACGAAGAAGGAAGCGGCTGGGAGCACCCCCGACACCATCCCCACGGGGCCGAGGACGCCGGCGCGATAGTCAAGGCCACCACTTTCCACGACGACCCCGACGTGCTCGCGAAGGTCTCCCGCGGACTCGGCGAGGCCATGGTCGGCATCAACGTCGACGACATCCCGCAGCCGCACTGCCTCGCCGAGCGCGGCTGGTGAACCCGCACGTGGCCGGCTAGCCGGCCGCGCCCGCCAATCGAAGCACGTATGTGGCCGAGACGGACACCTGCGGAGGAAGTTCGACGGAAAGCTGGCCGTCGATCGTGGAGAAGTCCAGTGCGGCGGGGTCGCCGAGCAGTTCGACCCCGTCCACGTCACGAATGTCGACTCCGCGCAGCGTGAAGCGCCGGGTTCCGGGTAGTTCCAGCAGGAACACGAACACGTCGGAGCCCTTGCGGGTGTACCGCACCTGAGTGCCCCCGGACGTCGTTCCGGCAGCAGTCGTCTACGGCCGGCTGCCGATCACCGCACGAAGATTCCGAGCTTGGCGCCGTCGTACCAGCCCGGAAGCGGTCGACCGGACACCGATTCCCAGGTGGGATCGAACATCGTCATCTCTCCTCGAATCGCGACGCCATGTGCTCAGGTTGGCATGCGGCCGGCCGCGAAACCGGTAGCGCTGCACCCGCTGTCCGCGCTATCGGCTCGGGGCGCGACCGCCGGGGTCTACCCGGCGACGTCGAGGAGTCGCGCCACCTCGTCCACCGCCGGGCTGAGATCCACGGCCCGCACCTCATCGGCCAGTCCCACCGAACCGAGGTGTTCGAGCATGTGGGGCAGGCGGGAGCGCAGACGTTCGAGAGTCCATTCCCGGGGATCCCCCTCGGCGAACTGGTCGAAGCGCACAACGACGTTGACCTGCTCGGACTGATGGATGTAGTGGTAGTGCGGTTCGTTGTCGAAACAGTCGAAGCGCAAGCGCTCCAGCCGATCTGCCGTGCCGAGCACGTGGACACATGCGCCGCCGTCGTCGATGCCGCTGTCGTACGTGGCATCGGGACGGCCCCGATCGCGCGCGTTCGAGTTGATGGCCTCGTCGGTGAGACGTCGCGACTCGACGACGAAGGTGAGCGGGCCTGCCGGCACCTCGACGCAGTGCTCGAGATCCATCGGGATCGGCATGACGTCGAAGCTGCGGCCGAGGCGGTACGCCTCGATTCCACTGGGATTCATCTCGACTCCATTTCGCAGACGCGGTGGGCGGGATCCTGATGCGGGGGACCTCCCCTGGACCTTTTCTTGCAAATGTTTTAAAACACTGGATACATGGGCGTCTGCGAGTCAGTCAATGCCCTCCGACAGGAGGGCAATGGGACTGGTTCGACGGCGAGGCAACGGCCTGATGCCGGTGGTCACGACTCACCTCGGGCGGTGAGCGCGGCGATGTCCCCGCCCAACTCGCTCCGATACGTGCCCATCAGTTCCTCGACGCCACCGAACTGATCGCCGACCTGATGCGTGTTGTCCGCCGACAGTTCGCGGTTGCCGGAACGGGCGATCAGATCGTCGATCCGGGTATCGAGGCTCGTGGCCCAGCGCATCGACGCCATTGCTTGGAGCTGGGTCTCGGCCTGCGACAACAGGTCCCCGATCCGGGCCAGTGCAGCGACCCGGTCGACCAGCTGGTCCCACACCGGCACCAACGCGTCGTGGCGGGACTGCACGTGGTCGCGCGCACCCGGTGTGGAGGTGAGCGCGTTGTCGAGTTCACCGAGGATGCCTTGCAGCGCAACGGTGTCGACCGCAATCTGCGTGAGCTCCTCCGCGAGATCCAGCTGCGCGCGCTGCACCACGAAGTGCTCCGAATGCCATGCGGGAGAACCCTCGATCCGGTCGTAGAGCGAGCCGGCGAGGTACAGCAGGGTGTCGTAGCGGTCGGCGAACCGATCGTCGTCGGGTTCCACGGCACGTTCGAGCGCGTCGACCGCCCGTCGACCCACGTCCTCGGCCCGGGTGTGCTCGGACAGCCGGGCCACACGCTGCGCCGTCGACTCGAGGACCGCGTTGCGGAACTCGTGCAGATGCCGCCGTTCGACCGGCAACGGAGCGGGGGTGTGCTGCAACGCCGCGAACAGCGCGTCGCGCTGTCCGGGGTCCAGATGCACCCCGTCACGGCGCTCGCGGCGAATGGCCCGGACGCCACCGCCGTAGTGCATGTTCGACATCGTCACCGCCGAACGCAGACCGTCGATGCGTTTCGCCAGCTCCGCGGCGCGATAGCGGTGCGCCAGCTGCACCGGGCCGGGCCGCAACGACGCCGCCCGGGTGGCAAGCCGCGCGTGCTCGTCGGTGAGCAGGCGAAGACCACCGAAACCGCCGATCGACGGAATCGTCCGGCCCGCACGACGACGGGCGGTCAGGGCTTGCCGCGTCGGCCCGTCCACTCGCCCGGCCGCGATCAACAGCGCGGCGACGTCGGACAGCGGCGGGTGCCGGCCGTCGAGTCGGGCACGCTCACACCAGCGGCGAACCTGGTCGTTGATGCGAGCGCGCCGTTCGTTCACGGCTGCGGACGGGTCGGGTGCAGGCATCGCGCCTCCTCGAAGGGCTCCTGCCCACCACTGTCCCAGAAATCGGGGACCCGCGTGGCGACGGCGGCGCCGTCAGCCCGCGATCCGGCCTCGCGGCTCGAGGCGGCCGTGCGATGCGGCCCGGATGCGGAGCAGCAACAGCCCCGACACCGACGCGACGATCAGCGCCGCGACCGTGGCGTGCACGTGCAGTTCGGCCACCCCGACACCGGCCACGACCAGACCTACCAGGAACAGACTCAGCAGAACGAACTTGATTGCAGCGGACTCCATGACGACTCCCTCACACGTCCCGACGCGTGATTTCGGCTCGGGTGTGCAGACAACGACGGCTACGCGGTAGTTCACGTCCGCCGCGAACGCTAACCCCGACGGCCGTCCCCACCGGGACGACACGTCGGGTACCCACAGCCGATACCGATCCGATACGAGTCCGCTACAGATCGGTGTCAGTCGATGACGGCGTCGGAGAACACCGGCGGGTTACCGAGGAACTGCCGGTGCGACGGCGGCTGCCGATCCTCGAGGTCCTTGACCCCGAGTTCCTCCGCGACCTCGGCGCCGACGAGCACCTGACCGCTGCGCTTCATCAGCTCCGGGTCGCGGGCAAGGGCGTCGATGACGCGTCCGGGGAACTCCGCCGACTCCGCGGTCGCCGCCAGACCGTCGTACGCGCCCGGGTTCGCGTCGAACCCGGCCTTGGTGCGCTCGGTCAGGAGCAGACCCATCCAGAGCGAGACGACCGCGACGTTGAAGGGCCGGAAGTCGACAGCCATGTCGTGAGCCATCTTGTCCACCGCTGCCTTGCCGGCGCCGTACGCGGGGCCGTGCATGTAGGCAGGTACCGCCGAACGACGAGGTGTTGACGACGAGGCCCTCACCGTTGGCGGCGAGCAGCGGTGCGGCGTAGTAGCTCGACACGTAGCTGGACCGCATGCCGACGTCCAGCACGTCGAGCAGCGACAGCGACTTCTCCCAGAACGGGCCCTTCTTGGTCAGCTCGTCCGGCACGTTGAGCGCGTTGTTGACAAGGATGTCGAGGCGTCCGTGCTCCTCGCGGAGCTGCGCGAAGAACGCCTCCACCTGGGCGTCGTCGCTGTGGTCGAGGACGACGGGAACTCCCTCACCGCCGCGGCGGGTGATCTCCTCGGCGGTCGCGAACACGGTGCCCGGCAGGGGTGCGTCGCCCTCGGTCTGCGTCCGTCCGGTGACGTACACCTTCGCGCCGGTCGCCCCGAGCGCGAGCGCGATTCCCTTGCCGGCACCGCGGCTGGCTCCGGTCACCACCACGATCCGATCCGAACTCAGACCCACCATGCACTCCATCCGTCGTCGGGCGACCACACATCGAATGTGGCCCACGTCTCATTCAGCACACCGTATGCGCTGGCGTATCCGCATGTCATTTCCCGCTGGACGGGAGAACCACGACGCGCAGGAAGCTGCTTGAATCGAGTCATGACGCAGGACATCCCGACCCGCCCCCACCGGCCCCTCGACGGCGTGCGCGTACTCGAACTCGGCAACTACATCGCCGCCCCCACCGCCGGTCGGCTGCTCGCCGATTTCGGCGCCGAGGTGATCAAGGTCGAGCGGCCCCGCACCGGCGACGAACTGCGCAACTGGCGTCTGTATTCGGGCACCACGTCGATGCTCTACCGCACGATCAACCGCAACAAGAAGTCGATCGTGCTGGACTTGCGGACCGAGGAGGGCCGGCAGCTGGTGCTCGACCTCGCCGCGCAGTGCGACATCCTGCTCGAGAACTTCCGGCCCGGCACGCTCGAGAAGTGGGGCATCGGCCCCGAGCAGTTGGACGCGGTCAATCCCGATCTGGTGATCACCCGGATCTCCGCGTTCGGTCAGACCGGTCCGCTGGCCGAACGGCCCGGCTTCGCCGCGGTCGCCGAGGCGCTCGGCGGATTCCGGGAACTCGTCGGCGACCCGGACCGTCCGCCGGTCCGCGTCGGCGTGTCGATCGGCGACTCCATCGCCGGCCTGTACGCCGCCTTCGGCTCGGTGATGGCGCTGTTCCAACGCCAGTCCCGCACGGGCGAATCGCTCGCGCTGTCGCAGCGGATCATCGACGTCGCGCTCAACGAGTCGATCCTGTCGATGATGGAGTCACTGATCCCCGACTACCTCGCGTACGGCGTCAAACGCGAACGCGTCGGCGGCCGCATGGAAGGCATCGCGCCTTCCAACGCGTACCCGTGCAACGACGGCACCAGCATCATCATCTCCGGCAACGGCGACGCGATCTTCCAGCGCTACATGGAGACGATCGAACGACCGGACCTCGCCGCCGACGAGGAACTGCAGACCAACGCCGGACGCTGGGCGCGCCGCGACGAACTCGACGCCGCGATCGGCGAGTGGACGTCCCGCCACACCCGCGACGACGCGCTGCGCATCCTCGACGCGGCGAACGTCCCGTCCGGGCCGATCTACACCGCCGCCGACATCGTCGACGACGATCAGTACAACGCGCGCAACATGATTCAGACCTTCGACGTGGATACCGGCGCCGATTCACCGCAGCCGGTCGGGTTCCCCGGCATCGTGCCGGTGATCGGCGACAGGTCGCTCCCGATCGATCACGTCGGCCCCGACCTCGGCGAGCACACCCGCGAGGTACTGGCGAGCGTGCTCGGCAGATCCGACGCCGAGATCGAGCGGATCATCGCCGAGACGGAGGACTGATGAGCTACTCGTTTGCACCGCAATCGATCCTGCGCGACGTGACGCTGCGCGACGGACTGCAACTCACCGGCAAGGTGCTGCCCACCGACCGCAAGCTGGAGATCGCGCGCGGGCTCCTCGCACTGGGCGTACCCGAACTCGAGATCGGGTCGATGGCGCGGCCGGACCTGGTGCCGCCCATGGCGAACACCCTCGAGGTGATCGGGGAACTGACGCCCGAGGAACTCGACCGCTGCTGGGTGTGGGTGGCCACCCCACGCCACGTCGAGAAGGCCGCGGCTGCCGGCGCCCGCAACTTCCAGTACTGCTTCTCCGCATCCGAATCCCACAACCGCGCCAATATCGGCCGCTCCACCGACGACAGCCTGGCCGCGATGCCGGCGGCGATCGAGTTGACCCGCGCCGTCGGTGGGCGCATCCAGCTGTGTATCGCAACGTCGTTCACGTGCCCGTTCGAGGGCGACGTCCCGGCCGATCGGGTGCTGTCGATCGCGAACGATCCCCGCGCGGACGGCGCGGACGACATCGTCCTCGCCGACACGCTCGGCCAGGCGGTGCCCGCGCAGGTGGCGGCGTTGATCGGCCGGGTCGCGACCGAAAGCCCCGAGCGGCGCATCGTCTTCCACGGCCACGACACCTGGGGGCTCGGTGTCGCGAACACACTCGCCGCGATCGCCACCGGGGCATCGGTCGTGGACGGCTCGCTCGGCGGACTCGGCGGCTGTCCGTTCGCCCCCGGCGCCAGCGGCAACACCTCCAGCGAGGACATCGCGTTCGCAACCCGCCCCGGGTGGCTGACACCGGCCGCACTGACCGGCCTCGTCGACATCGCGACTCCGATGCTCGCCGAACTCGGCGAGCCCAACCGCTCCCGCACCGCAGAGGGAACACGCTCCGCGGCACACGCTTTCGAGTGGGTGCGCCCGGGCGGGTGATCACGAGAGGAAGAGCCTATGTCCTTCACTGACGACGAGGTCGAGTTCCTGCGGTCACAACCGCTCGCTCGACTGGCGACCACGTCCGACGACGGCCAACCCGATGTCGTCCCACTCGCCTTCGAGTTCGACGGCACCCACTTCTGGATCGGTGGGACCGGCGAGCCCGTGCTTCACACCAGAAAGTTCCGAAACATACTCGGCGGCCACGACAGGGTGGCACTCGTCGTCGACGAACTGATGTCGCTCGACCCCCTCACCGCCAAGTGCATCCGGTTCTACGGGATCGCGGACCCGCCGATCGAACGCGTCGGGATCGTCGGCGCCGGACTGTACTCACGGATCATCCCGACAGTGTCGTGGAGTTGGAACATGGCGGGCGAACCGGCAGGCGACGTGTGGTACGAGCCGCGACGAGCGGTGCACACCACCGCCACGGACTCGGACGACTGACGCGGGGCCGAGGAATCGGAATCTTCCAAGTCCCCTAGAGCGATATGAATCCGCGTCAGCCGAGAAGGAGGTTGCTGGGTCAGCTTCGCTGATTGCTCGACAATTCAGGGGCGGACATACTGCTCGAATGACCATCACACGGTGTGTCGATCTATCGGCTGCGCTCTGGCTCGAACAGCGAGACGAGGACTGGCGGCGACTGGCCGCTCGCGGGCCCCGCTGCTTCGACAAGTACGCACGTCTGAGGTTCACCCCGGACCCGGGCCATCCGGGACAAAGCGCCAACAATGTCCACGCCGCTCCGGACGCGCTATCCGACAACGAACAACTCGGTGTCGTCCTGACCCAGCTGGCCCGATGCACCGGCACGCCTGATGATTGCTACTTCTGCATTTGGGATGGATGGCCAAGCTTCCACATCGACGATCCGATGCCGAAGGTCTCGATACCGAACCGCGACTACTTTCTGTTCCACGGAGCACTTGCCGACTTCGCCGAATGGGACGTCCAGATCAAGACGCTTCTGCACGACATCGAAGCCCCAACCCCAGCGTTCGTGTGGCCGGCCGATCATGCGTGGTGTGTGACGTGCGACGTCGATCCCCATTTCGCGTCGATTGGTGCTGGGTCCGACGCGATCGCTCAGCTCGTGATCAACCCTCACGTCGACGTTGTAGTCGACGATCCCGACAAAGAACCACCGTATTACTGCTGAGAGGAGACGTTTTCGCTCCAGCTCGTCGTCGGCCGGCCGATCCGGCCGGGCGCCCCGCCTGCGCGGTACAACTAGAAGACCATTGACTCGAACACCAGTTCGAACTAGACTTGCAGCATGAATCCGGGGGGAATCATCGAACCAGGCGCAGCTGCCTTACCGCTGCACGCCGAGGATGTGCGCGCGCTCCCCGAATCCGAGCTCCTCGCCGCCGCGGTCGACATTTCCCGCGAGATCGAACGCCTCGAAACACTCCGGATCGCTGCGGTCGCCGAAATCGACGAGCGCGCAGTCTCGTTCGACACCCTCGGGTTCCGCAGCGTCAAACTCTGGCTCGCATCGAAAACCCTCCTCCAAGTACCCGCCGCCGCACGGATCCTCGCCCTCGGTAAAGCCCTCCGACGCCAACCCGAGATCGCCGACGCCTTCGACGGAGGCCGCATCTCCGCCGACCACGCCGGGTTGATCGCCAGATTCTGTGAGCGCCCGCCCCGCGGCATGCCCGACGAAGCCCTCGATTCGTGCCGCAACGTGCTGCTGGACTGCGCCACCGGACCCACAGCCACCACCGACACCCTGCGCGGCACCATCGCCAAACTCGAGCGGATCTTCGAATCCGACGAACTGCCCGCCAGCGAAGACACCGACCGCAACGAACTCCACGCCTCCAAGACTTTGAACGGGCGCGTCGCCGTCAAGGGCGACTTCGACTCGGTCACAGGAGAAATGCTCCTCACCGCGCTATCGGCCCTCACCAAACCGAGGAACCCGGTCGACGACCCCGCGAACCTCCGCACGCCCGGGCAGCGGCGCGCAGACGGCTTCACCGAGATCCTGCGACACTACCTGAACTCCGGCGCAGCTCCTGTCGAAGGCGCCGAACTGCCACACCTGTCACTCCACGTGAACGCCCGCGACCTCGCCCGCACCGAGCCGAACACTGACGACCACGCCGACACAGGCAGCACCACGCCCGCCGATCACGCGGACACGTTGGGAGACAAGGACGTCGCCTGGATGCCGTGGATGGGGCCGCTCACCATCGCAACCGCCCGCCGGATCGCCTGCGACTGCGCCCTCACCCCGATCGTCATGAAGGACGGGGTACCACTCGACCTCGGCCGCACCACCCGCACCGTCTCGAAGAAACAACGCCGAGCCCTAGTCGCCCGCGACAACGGCTGCGCCTTCCCCGGCTGCGGCGCACCACCCGCCCACTGCGAAGGCCACCACGTCAAACACTGGGCCGACGGCGGACCCACCGACCTCGACAACCTGGTGCTGCTGTGCCGCTACCACCACCGGTTGCTGCACCACTCGCACTGGGACGTCGAGATCGGCCCCGACCGGCAACCGTGGTTCACACCACCAAGCACCGTCGACCCCCACAAGAAACCCATCCCCGCCCACAACCGGGCCGGACCACGGGCGGCGTAGCAGCCACACTCGAGGGACTGTTCGTCCGTATAACGTTGGGCTCTAATGTGATTCCGGAACCGGCCCCTCGACGAGCTCGCCCACCAACCGGTTGACCTCTTCGCGAGTGAGGTGCGAGCCGACGGCCGCGTACTGCTCGTACTCCTCGTCGTCCAGGGCGTCGTGGACGACGGCGGCCTCGATCGGCCCATCCACAGCGTCGAGCCACGCCGGCAAGAAACCGGCCTGCGCGCCCAGCGCATCGACGGCCCCCAACAACACCGCACCGTCGGTGGGACGCCCCGCCGCCGCCAGAACCGCAGCAGTCGAGTGGATCATGACCAGCCACGACGTCACATCACCCTCCTCCTGAAGATCGGCCCGCAGCACCCGCATCGTCGCCAGTGCACCTTCGACATCGCCGGCATCCGCGGCCGCCTTCATCAGCGCCCACGTCGACGACGTCACAGCCCAGCGGTGACCGCACCGCTCCGCAACACGGATCGCCTCCCGCAGTTCGTTACGAGCATCCTCGAGCTCGCCCACCGAGCGCAGCAGCATGCCGAGCACCATCCGACCCTCCGCCTCCGCCCACACCGCGTCGTGCTCGGCCGCCAACTGCACTGCGTGGCGGGCCAACTCGACCGCCACCTCGGGCCGGCCCTGCATCGCCACGAAATGCGCGCGCCAGGCGTCGTCACGCGCCACCTCGCCGGTCTCACCGATCGAGGACCACAGCTGCGCACCGCGCCGCACCGCGTCCTCCGCCGTGGGAGCATCACCGGTCAGGTAGGTGAGCGACGCGAGCCCGTCCAGTGCCCGCGCCATGACGCGAGGCTCCGGTGGACGCCAGTCCCCCGCAACAAGATCCAGCGCTGTGCGCAGGAATTGCAGCCCCTCCCCGATGTTGCCGACGCGATACCAGTACCAGGCGAGACCACCGGCCAGTTCCAGCGCATAGTGCGCGTCGTCCACCGCGAAGGCCGACTCGAGCGCTGCTCGATGCTCCGCCTGGTCCCGTCCGAGCATGTTCATTGCCTGCCCCGCCCGAGCACTCCGCAAAGCACCCGCGACAGACTGGACGCGTGCAAGCACGAAAGCCCGGTGCGCCGCGTGGATCGCGATCGTCTCGGCGTCGTCGGCCTGCTGACGCGCAAACCGTCGCACGGTCGCCAGCATCCGGTAGCGGGTAGGTGAGCTTCCGGGAACCACGCGGACCAGCGAGCGGCGGACCAGCGAGGTCAGTACCCCGGACACCTCCGCGGTGGTGCCCAGCAGGCACATCGCCGCAGCACCCTCCACGTCGAACGACCCGGCGAACACCGCGACCCGACGCAGAAGACGGGCCTCCTCGTCTGACATGAGCCGGTTCGCCCAGTCGATCGTGTCCCACAATCGACCGCGAGTACCGATGGTCTCCGTCAAGTTCCCGTGCTGCAGCGTGTACCGGTCCACGAGCCCGGCCGCTATCTGGTCCTCACGCATCCACCGCAACTGCGCCGCAGCAAGTTCGATGCCCAGTGGCAGCCCGTCGACCGCACGACAGATCGTGTGCACGGCCTCGGTGTTCTTCGGATCCAACTCCCATCCGGCGGTGACACCGCCCGCCCGCTCGGCGAAGAGTTCGACCGCGACGTCGTCCACAGGCAACGGCTCGACCTCGTACACGACCTCACCGGTGACCCCGAGCCGTGCTGTGCCCGTGACGATCACGTGAATCTGCGGGCACCTGGCGACGATCGCTCGCGCGACGTCGGCCGCATAGTCGGCGACGTGCTCACAGTTGTCGAGGACGAGCACGCACGATCGAACCGCCATCACCTCCGCCAGGTGCGTCGCCGAACCCACCCCCGGTAGCGACAACAGGGTCGCGATCGTCGACGGGATCAGCGCCCCGTCCGTCACCTTGGTCAGATCCACAACCCACGGCCCGTCCGGATCGTCGCGCCGACGACACACCTCGACCGCGAGCCTGGTCTTGCCGACGCCACTGGGACCGACCAGGGTGACCATCCGCCGCTCGTCGAGCAACTGCACGACCGCCGAGACGTCCCGTTCACGATCGACCAGACGAGTCCGCGGCACCACCAGATTCGACCCCGCCTTCTGCGGCGGCGGCGACACCCGCGCCGACTCCAGATACACGCTGTCGTTCGTCAGGATCGCGGATTCGATGCGTCGCAGACCCGCGCTGATCTCGGTGCCGAGCCGGTCGTCGACGATGGCGCGGCAACGGCGGATCGCCGCGAGCGCATGCGGCAGCTGACCCGACTGGCACAACCCCAGCACCAGCAACTCCCACGCCCGTTCGTCGAGCGGATGATCCGCCACCAGCGCTTCGGCCTCGACCACCGCCGACGCCGGCGCAGCGCCTTCGAGGTGCGCTGTCGCCAACGACATCCGCGCGTGGTACCTCAGCGAGGTCAGCCGTGCCACCTCGCTCTCGATGAACACGGTCTCGGTGAACGCGGACGACGGAATTCCCGCATAGGCGAGGCCGCGCCACTCACGGAGGCTCTCCTGGTAGGAGTGGGCGGCCGCGACCGACGAGTGTTGCAGCATCGCGTCGCCCTGGCGGACGTGGTCGACGAACCGGGCCGAATCCACGGCATCACGCTCGACGGCGAGCTGGTACCGGGTGCCCTCACGCACCAGGATGCTGCCGCCGGGTGCCGGGCGGTCACCGTCGAGCCGACTCCGCAACCCCACCAGCGCCTGCTCGAGTGGATCGGTCTCCCCGCCACCGGGCTGCCCGTTCCTCTCGGCCGCCGCCCGCGTGTGCCGGACCTGTGCGCGGAGACGTTCGACGTCGACGGAGTAGGGGAAGGCCACCAGCAGTGCCGCGAGCAGTGCGCGCTGCTGCTGATCGAGCAAGACCGGTTTGCCCCCGCGCACGGCCGTGACGGGACCCAGGACCGCGAACTCGATTCCGTTCGCCATCGGTCACTCCCTTCGCGCCGTCCGGGCGGACGCCGTCAGCCCGCGACGTCGACCATGTCGTGCCCCGCGACGTCGGCGACGAGGACCCGCAGGTGATCGTCGGTCGAGCCGAGGGTGTGTTCGATCGCGGTCAGTCGGGACACGTAGTGCCCCACCACGTATTCGGCGGTCATACCGATGCCGCCGTGCATCTGGATCGCTTCCTGCCCGATGTGCCTGGCCGACCGGCCGATCCGCAATTTCACCCGCGATGCGATGACCGGATCGATCACGCCGTCGGCGAGCGACATCGTCGCGTACAGACTCATGCTGCGGGCCAGTTCCAACGAGACATACATGTCGGCCGCGCGTTGAGTGAGAGTCTGGAAGCTCGCCAGCGGCACACCGAACTGTTTGCGGGTCCGCAGGTACTCGGTGGTCAGCCGCAGGGTCTCCTCCATCGCGCCCACCGCCTCGGCACACAGCGCGGCCTGCGCGCGGACCTGCGCGGCGTGGATCGCGGCGACGACATCGCCGCCGTCGCCCAACGGCTCGGCGGGGGCGTCCCGGAATTCGATCTGCGCGGCCCGCAAGCCGTCGTGCGTCGCATATCGCTGTCGAGCGACGCCGGGCGCGTCCCCATCCACCAGGAACAGGCCGACGCCGCCGTCGGGCAACGCCGCGGACACGACGACCGAGTCGGCGCAGTCACCGTGCGGCACCGGATTCTTGGTGCCGGTGAGGGTCCACGAATCTCCCTGCCGCACAGCACTGGTGCCCACCTCGACCGCCGGCCACCGGGTCCCCGACTCGGCGTGGGCGAACGCGAGCAGCACCGCGCCGCCGAGGACACTCGGGAGGATCTTCCGCCGCTGCGCCTCGCTGCCGACGTCGGCAATCAACGAACCAGGCACCAGCACTGCATCCAGCAGCGGTTCCGGCGCGAGCCGTCGGCCCAGTTCGGACATCACGAGTCCGACCTCGACCGGGCCGGCATCCGAGCCGCCATCCTCGTCGGAGAATCCGAGCCCGAGCAGTCCGGTCTCGGCCAGCCTCCGCCACACGTCCTCGCTCCAACCGCGCGGCGTCGCCTTGACCGCCGCGAGTGCCTCGGGGTCGTAGCTGCGGCCGAGGAGTTCCCGCGTCGTGTCGCGCAGCAGCTTCTGTTCGTCGTCGAGTTCGAAGTCCATGCCACGCCTCACAATCCGAGGATCGACGACGCGATGATGGTGCGCTGCACCTCGCTCGACCCGCTGTAGATCGACACCTTGCGGTAGTTCAGGTACGCGGGCGCGGCTCGCTGCGCCCACAGTGGGCTCTCGATGTCGGCGCCGGCCTCGAACGGCAACGAGTCCGGGCCCGCGATGTCGACGAGCAGTTCGGTTGCGGCCTGCTGCAATTCGGAACCTCGCAGCTTCAACAGCGACGACGCCGGGTCCGGCTTGCCGTGCACCGAACTGGCGACCACCCGCAGCTGCGTGAGTTCGAGTGCGAGCAGTTCATTCTCGAGTTCCGCGACGCGGGCCGCGAACAGCGGATCGTCGAGCAGAGTGCCCGCACCGAGCGGAGTGCGCGCCGCGTGCTCCTTCGCGCGCGCCAGCTTGATCTTGGTGCGGCCGACACCGGTGACGCCGGTGCGCTCGTTGCCGAGGAGGAACTTCGCGTAACTCCAGCCGGCGTTCTCCTCCCCCACCAGGTTCTCGGCCGGCACGCGGACATCGTCGAAGAAGACCTCGTTGACCTCGTAGCTGCCGTCGATGAGGCGGATCGGTCGCACCGTCACGCCCGGGGACGTCAGGTTCACCAGGATGAACGAGATGCCCGCCTGCTTCTTCGGAGCGTCCGGATCGGTGCGCACGAGGCAGAAGATCCAGTCGGCGTACTGCGCCAGCGTGGTCCACGTCTTCTGCCCGTTGATCACGTAGCTGTCACCGTCGCGGACGGCGCGGGTCTGCAGCGAAGCGAGGTCCGACCCCGATCCCGGCTCCGAGAAGCCCTGACACCACCAGATGTCGAGGTTGGCCGTCGCGGGCAGGAACCGCGCCTTCTGCTCGTCCGAGCCGAACGCCGCGATCACCGGACCGACCATGTTGGCGTTGAACGCCAGCGGCTCCGGGACCGCCGCCAACTGCATCTCGTCGAGCCAGATGTGCCGCTGCACCGCGGTCCAGTCCCGGCCACCCCACCGGACGGGCCAGTGCGGTACCGCGAGACCCGCGGCGTTCAGGATGCGCTGCGTCGTGACCACGTCGTCGCGGCCGAGTGTGGCACCCGACGCCACCCGCTCACGAATCCCCGCCGGGACCTCGCTCCGGAAGAAGGTGCGCATCTCGTCGCGGAACGCGCGCTCGTCCGCGGTCAACGCCAGATTCATCGATGATTCCCTCCACACCTGAACCGGATCCGGGTCCTCGATGCGAACGGTACTCCCATGTAGGGCGGTGAACGGCGCTTTGCCGCGGCGCCTAGCGAGTCTCGAGAACCAGCAGAGCGCCTCCGCCACCGGAGTCGACCCGGGTGGTCAGATCCAGGTCCGGTGCAAGCCGCGAGAGGCGGTCGAGGAGCCACTCACCGGCCGCCCGCGCATCCGCCTCGCCGGGACAGCGTGCCACCGCGACCCGGCCGCCCTTGCGCGTCAACTGCTCGACGACACCGATGATCGGCGCCGGGTCCACCACGAACAGTTCGTCGGGCCACGCGACGACCGGCTTGATTGCGCCCTTCTTGGTATTGCAGGCACGGTGCGCGAGGCGCTCCTGGACCGACTTGCCCTTGCTCTTCTTCGCGGTGCTGATGCCGTCGACGCTCGGTCCGCGCGGATCGTTGACCGACATGTCCGGGTCGACCGGCTCGTCGCACAGCCAACAGCGCCAGCCGTCACGATCACCGATTTCCTGCAGGTTGCTCACGCGAAGACGGTACCTTCGCGGCCGAAGCCGACGAAGGTACCGCCCCTGGTTTCGCCGCGCCTACATGTCGGCGATGGCCTCGAGCGCCCGGGTGCGGGCCGCCCGGTTGGCGGGCCACAGTGCGGCCAGGACGCCCACGACCGCGGAACCCAGCAGCATCCCCAGCACCTGTCCCCACGGCACCGAGATCTGGTCGAGGCCCTGGTCGGCGAGCGTCCGGACGAAGCCCCACCCGAACACGACACCGAGGATGACGCCCACCAGGGCGCCGAACACCGCGATCAGAACCGACTCGAGGTAGATGGTGCGGCGGACCTGCGCCCGCTGCATACCCACCGCGCGCAGCATGCCGATCTCCCGGCGCCGCTCCACGACCGAGAGCGCGAGGGTGTTCACGATGCCGAGGATCGCGATGACGACCGCGAGCGCGAGCAGGCCGTACAGCACGGCGAGCAGCGCATCGATCTGCTGGCCCTGCGTGCCCTTGAACTGTTCGCGGTCCTGGACCTGGACCACGACGAACGGGTCGGTCGCGGTGGCAAGGTCGGTCGCCATCGCCGTGAGGTCGGCACCGGGCGCCGCCTTGATCAGCACCGCCCACTCGGTGCGCATGTTCGGCGCCGTCATCTCCTGGTACACCTGGTCCGAGACGAGCCACGGACCCAGCAGCTGGTTGTCCTCGTAGATACCGGTGACAGTCGTGACGACCTGCTCGCCGTCGCGGTCGGTGAGGGTCACCGGGGTGCCCATCGCCCACCCGCGGTCGGCAGCCTCGGTCGCACTGACCAGCATGTCGGTGCCGGACACCGACGAGGCCCCTTCCTTCATCGTGTAGGCGAGCACGCCTTCCGGCGACCCGCTCAGCGCAGTGCCGTAGACATCGGCGTCGCCGATCTTCGCGGCGACACCGTGCAGCGAGATCGCGTCGGTGACGCCGTTCACCCGCGCGGCGGCGCCGGCGGCGCCGGCCGGCACCCCGATCCCCTGGGGGCCGGTGAGCACGAAGTCGGCCTCCACGCCCTTGTCGACGAGCGAGTTCACGCTCGCCTTGGCGGACGCACCGAACACGCCGATCACCGACACGAGCATCAGCCCGAGGGTGAGCGCGAACGCCGTCGCCGCGGTGCGGCGCGGATTGCGGACCGCGTTGGTGCGGGCCAGACGCCCGACCGGACCGAACGGCTTGGCGAACACGGCACCGAGCGCACCCACCACCGGACGCGACAGCGCCGGAGCGGCCAGCAGCACCGCGAGAACCAGGGCGAGCGCCCCGAGCCCGACGACGGCGGCCGCTCCGCCACCAGTGGATTGTGCTCCGACGACCAGCGCAAGGACACCCAGCACGGCCGCGATCGCGCCGATCAACGTGCGCACCCGCAGGGTGTCACCCGTGGAGGCGAACTCCTCACGCATCGCCGCAACCGGCGGAACCTTGGCGGCCCGGCGGGCCGGCGCGTACGCGCTGACGACCGTGACGATCACACCGAGCACGAGAGCCACGATGATCGTGCGCGGCGCCACCTGCAGCGGGCCGTCGGGCAGGCCGAGATCGAACGCGTTGAGCAGACCCCGCAGGCCGTACGCGAGCCCGATGCCCGCGGCGATGCCCAGCGCGCTGCCGATCACGCCGACGATGAGCGCCTCGAACACGACCGACCGGCCCACCTGCTTGCGGCTGGCACCGATCGCACGCAGCAGGGCCAGCTCGCGCAGGCGCTGCGCGACGATCATCGAGAACGTGTTGTAGATGATGAACGTGCCGACGAGCAGTGCGATGGCGCCGAAGGCCAGCAGGAAGTAGTTGACGAAGCTGAGCGCCTCACCGATCTCGTCCTTGGTCTCCTGCTTGACCTCGGCGCCGGTCTGAACCTTGGTGTCGGGCAGCGCCGCCGCGATCCGATCACGCAGCTCGTCCTGCGACACTCCCGTCCCGGCAACGTCGATGTACCCGACGTGGCCGCCGTCGGTGAACAGCTCGCGCGCCTGCGCGTCGGTGAACAGCGCGCCGACATATCCACCCGTGTCGGACTCGGGCGCGTAGATGCCCGACACAGTGACGTCGTTCCAGCCGCGCATCGTCAGGACGCGCGTGGCGGAGCCGACCTCGAGGCCGGCCCGGTTCGCGGCACCCTCGTTGAGCGCGATCTGGTTCGGCTGCTCCGGCGGGGTACCCGTGACGAAGACCGTCGGCTCTCCCAGTGCCTGATCCGGCGGCAGGTACGACGAACCGATACTGGGTGCGCCACCGTTCTGCATCGGCTTGCCGGCCGAGTTGAGAACAACGATCTGGCCACCCACTGACGGCGCGACGGTGCGGACACCGTCGACGGAGCGGATCGTGTCGACGTCCGCGAGGGGGACGCCGCTCGAACCCTGCTCTTCGGGACTGACGCGGACGTCGACGCCCTGCGCGGTGCCGTCGAAGATGCTGTCGAACGTCTTCTGCAGGGTGTCGGTGAAGACGAACGAACCGGCCACGAACGCCGTGCCGAGCACCACCGACAACACAGTCAGGACGAGCCGCACCTTGTGGGCGGCGAGATTGCGCAGCGAAACCTTGCGCATCGGGGAATTGGTCACTGCCATGGCGTCAGACCGTCTCGAGGTTCTTCATGCGGTCCAGCACCGACTCCGCGGTGGGCTCGCGCAACTCGTCGACGATCCGGCCGTCCGCCAGGAAGACCACGCGGTCCGCGAAGCTCGCGGCACGCGGGTCGTGCGTGACGATGACGACGGTCTGGCCGAACTCGTCGACCGCGGCGCGCAGGATCGACAGGACCTCACCCGAGGAACTCGAGTCCAGGTTGCCGGTCGGCTCGTCACCGAAGATGATCTCCGGCTGCCCGGCCAGCGCCCGCGCGCACGCGACACGCTGCTGCTGCCCGCCGGACAACTCACCGGGCCGGTGGTCCAGCCGGTCCCGCAGCCCGAGCCGGTCGATCACGGTGTCGAGCCACTGCTGGTCGGCGCGGCGGCCGGCGATGTCGAGCGGCAACGTGATGTTCTCGAGGGCGGTGAGCGTCGGCACCAGGTTGAACGCCTGGAACACGAACCCGATCCGGTCGCGGCGCAGCTGGGTCATCTGCTTGTCCGAGAGCGTGGTGAGATCGGTGGCTCCGATCAACACCGAACCCGACGACGCCTCGTCGAGGCCGGCCAGGCAGTGCATGAGCGTCGACTTGCCGGAGCCGGACGGCCCCATGATGGCGGTGAACTCCCCCCGCTCGAACTCCGCGGACACGCCCGCGAGCGCGTGGACCTGGGTGTCCCCCGACCCGTAGACCTTCGTCAGGTTGACCGCGCGAGCGGCGACTGTGGTTTCGGTGGGCAACTCGGTTTCGGTTGGCATGCCAACCATCCTCACCCGCGGGCCCGACAGAAGACCATCGGGGACATCCCTGATCTTGGACCCCGACCTGCGGATGAAGCCTCAGTCATGGGAGAACGCGCGGGCGATCTCCCGCTCGAGATCCAGATACGGCTCACCGGAGACGTCGGCCACCACCTTGGCGATGGTGCCACCACGGAACCGGAAGGGCGCCCGGTAGAGAGCCGAGACGGACTGTCCGGGGTCGCGACCGATGCGGATGCCCTGCCCGACCCCGGAGAACATCGCCGGTTGCAGTCGCATCCCGGTGAGCGAGCCCACCGCACGATCATCGATGTACAGAGTCGTGTCGCCGAGCGGCGTGAACTGGTCGTCGGCCGCGCCGGTCCGGACGAACCGGACGCCGAGCACGTGGTCGCCGGCCGTCACCGGTTCCGTCGACACCACCACCTGTTCCTCCTCGCCCAGGAAGTTGTAGACGTACTTCAGGAACCCGTCCTGCACGAACAGCGTGTGCCCACCGAGCCGGCCGCCGTGCGCGAACAGCACACCCTCGGCGGCACCGGCGGCGGGTCCGCCGTCGCGGGCCTCGATGCTGACCTCCGCGAGCACCGAGAACGACCGGCCCCGCATCTCCAGTGCCGCACCCGGACCCACCTCCGCGGCATCGGGGTAGTAGACGAACGACTCGCGGGCACCGGTGAGGTACGGCCGATACCGCAGGAACGCCGACACCATGTCGAGGTCGTTGAGCGGCAGCCCGCCGTACTTCTCCGCCTCCTCGAACCACAGCGCGCGCATCTCGTCGAGTCTGTCCGGCCGCGCGGCGGCGAGGTCGTGGACCTGGCTGCGATCGCGCGCGATGTGGAACAGCTCCCACCGGTCGTCGTCGAAGTGCGACCAGTTCGACGGCGCCGCGGGGTGGACGGTGTTCGCGAACCAGCCGTCGTGCCAGATCCCGCGGGTCCCGAGCATCGAATAGAACTGGGTCAACTTCCCGGTCGCCGCATCGGGGTCGTCGAGGATCGGCCTGAAGCTGGTGCCCTCGAGCGGCCGCTGCGGAACACCGCCGACCAGAAGCGGCGGATCGATACCGAGGCACTCGTAGACGGTCGGCGTGATGTCGGAGACGCTGATGTAGTGGTCGCGGATCTCGCCGCGGGCCGCGATGCCGTCGGGCCACGAGATCAGGCACGGGTCCGCGATCCCGCCCTCGTGCGACGCGTACCGCTTGAACAGCTTGTACGGGGTGTTGAACGCCATCGCCCAGCCGAGGCAGTAGTGGTTGTACGTCTCCGGGCAGCCCAACTGGTCGATCTTCTCCAGTCCGTCCTCGACCTTGTCGGCGTACCCGTTGAAGAACTTGTACTCGTTGACCGACCCGTTGGGCCCGCCCTCACCGCTGGCACCGTTGTCGGACAGCAGCACGATCATGGTGTTGTCCAGCTGACCCGATTCCTCCAGGTAGTCCAGCAGCCGGCCGAGCTGGGCATCGGTGTAGCTCTGGAACCCGGCGAACACCTCGGCCATCCGGCAGAACAGCCGCTTCTCGTCGTCGCCGAGGGAGTCCCACGGGCGGACCGTGTCGAGCGGCGGCCAAGGCAGGCCCTCCGCGCTGACCTCCCCGGAATACGGGTTCATCGGGGACAGTTCGGTGTCCGCCGGGATCAGGCCGAGCCGCTTCTGATTCTCGAGGACGATCTCCCGGTACTTCTCGTAGCCCATGTCGAAGCGACCCCGGTACCGGTCCGCCCATTCCTTCGAGACATGGTGCGGCGCATGCCCGCAACCCGGACAAAGGTACATGAA
The DNA here is from genome assembly GCF_052113525.1 of Rhodococcus sp. TAF43. NCBI lineage: Bacteria > Bacillati > Actinomycetota > Actinomycetes > Mycobacteriales > Nocardiaceae > Rhodococcus > Rhodococcus sp. TAF43. The sequence goes on along the minus strand of NZ_JBFRDL010000002.1, from coordinate 96,008 downwards.
CCACGGCTTGTCGGGAGCGATCACCTTGGAGTCCCGGATGAACTCGATCGACTTGTCCGCCAGGTCCTTCGACAGGTGGTACCCGTCCTCGGGCGCGTACGGCGGCTCGACCGGATGGTTGTCGTAGACGAGGTTCGGGTACCACTGGTCGGCCTCACCGCCGAGAAACCCGTAGAACCTCTCGAATCCCCGCGCCAACGGCCAGTTCCGTTTGGTCGCGGCGAGATTCGCCTCCTCGAGCGGTGTCAGGTGCCACTTGCCCACCGCGTAGGTGTTCCAGCCGCGCTCACCCAGGACCTCCGACAACAGCGCGCAGTCGGCCGGTATGCGACCACTCGCGTTGGTGAACCCGTCGGTGAATTCCTCGATCGTGGCCATTCCGACCGACGTCGCGTTGCGACCGGTCAGCAGCGACGCGCGGGTCGGTGAACACAGTGCCGTCGTGTGGAACTGGCTGAGCAGCAGGCCGCGGTCGGCGATCCGCTTCAGATTGGGCATTTCGACCAGCCCGCCGTACATGTCCCACGTACCGATTCCGGTGTCGTCCCACACGACGTACAGCACGTTCGGCGCCCCCTCGGGGGCACGAGGTTCCGCGAACGGCGCCCAGTCCGGCGTCGAATCCCGAATGTCGACCGAAACCTTGCCCGTGAATTCCGCAGCCATAACCGGGTCCTCCCGATGCGGTGAGACTCTCATCATCACACGCACCGGGAGGACCGCGGGCCGGATCGTCGGACTACGTTCGACTTTCCGTCACGACGCCGAAACCGCCTGTGCAGTCCGGAAAGTCCACGACGTCCGATCGGCCCGCATCGCCTTCGACAGGCTCAGGCCCAGCGGGCCTGCCCACCGTCGAGCGGAATCGTGGCACCCGTCAGATAGGCCGCATCGGGTCCGACCAGGAACGCGACCGCGCTGCCGATGTCGGTCTCGGCGTCACCGATCCGTCGCATCGGAATGCTCGCAACGAAGGCGGCGGCCTCCTCCGGACGGGCGTCCGCCCAACGCTGCAGACCCGGCGACATTGCATGCGGTGCAACAGCATTGACGCGAATGTTATCGACACCCCACTCGCAGGCGGCGGCGCGGGTGAGCGACCGGACGGCCTCCTTCACCGACGCGTAGCCGCCGTAACCGCTCGCATCCCAGCGCACCGCGACCGACGAGACCATGTTGACGATCGCTCCGCCGCCACGCTCCTTCATGTGCGGGTAGCAAGCCTGCATCGTGCGCAGGGCCGCAACCGGACCCGACGTGTACGCGCGCTCGAGGAGACCCGCCTCGAGATCGTTGATCGGACCCAGCGGGTTGAGGCTGGCATTGTTGACCAGGATGTCGACGCCGCCGAAGAGCGCCGCGGTCGTGTCCACCGAACGCGTGATGTCGTCGGCGCTCGACACGTCCGCGACGACCGGCTCGGCGATCCCGCCGAACGCCGCGATCGCCTCGCACGTGTCGATCAGCTTCGACTCCGTCCGCCCGGACACGGCGATCCTCGCGCCCTCCTTGGCGAGTGCGAACGCAATTCCCTGACCGACGCCCTGGCCGGCGCCCGTGATGAGCGCGACCTTTCCGTCCAACTTGCCCATGTGGTCTCAATCTCCCGCATCTGTCGGTGTGCTGACAGCCACATAACCAGGCGGCGTCCATCCACGGCGGGCGTTTCTCGATGACCGGGACCGCCCCACGGCTACTCTCGGGACATGCGGATCGGAGCCCATGTCCGGCAGGACGCCGACCCCATCGGGGCCGGCGAGCGTCTCGGCGCGGACATCGTCCAACTGTTCCTCACCGACCCCCAGAAGTGGGACAAGCCCGAGCCCCACCCACAGACCGAGCAGATCCTCGCGAGCCCGATCGATGTCGTCGTCCATTCGTCGTACGTCATCAACGTCGCGAGCCTCAACAACCGACTCCGGATGCCGTCCCGCAAGGCCGTCGCAGACCAGGCAGCCGCTGCCGCCGACATCGGGGCAGTCGGCCTCGTCGTCCACGGCGGTCACGTGCGCGACGGCGAGGATCCGGCCGCGGGCGTCGAGAACTGGCGCAAGTTGTTCGAGCGCCAGCAGGACCAGGGCGGTTTCCCGGTCCCGATCCTGATCGAGAACACGGCCGGCGGCGACTTCGCGATGGCCCGCCACCTCGACGCGATCGGACGCCTGTGGGACGCGGTCGGCGAATTCGGCGCGGGATTCTGCCTCGACACCTGCCATGCGTGGGCGGGCGGCGAGGAACTGCTCGGCATCGCCGAGCGGATCCGCGCGATCACCGGGCGCATCGACCTGGTCCACCTGAACAACTCGCGCGACGAGTTCGACTCCGCCCGCGACCGGCACGCGAACCTCACCACCGGCCTGATCGACCCCGCGATGCTCACCGCCGTCGCGTCCGCGGCCGGTGCCCCCGTCATCCTCGAGACCCCCGCCGACGGCATCGCCGACGATCTGGCCTACCTGCGCGACGCCCTCGCCGGCGACTGAGCGCGACTGAGCGCGTCCGACGTCACACATACCGAATCGGACACGACGCCGCGTCGGACCGCGACCGCGGAACGTGCCCGACCTACCATCGCCACTCATGACGTACCTTCGGTCCCGCCGCACGCTCGCCATCTCCTCCGTCGCCGTCGCGGCGCTCGCGCTCGCCGGTTGCTCGAGCACCGACGCCGAGCAGACCGCGTCGACGACCTCGATCACCACGTCGACGTCCGAGGCCTCTCCGACGAACATCGCGCCGCTCGCGGCAGCCGACGGCACGATGACCGACGCCCCGACCGAGGTTGCCCCGCAGACCGGGCAGGCCTCCCCCGACGCCGCGCTGACCATCACCGACATGCGAGTCGGCAGGCACGACGGCTTCGACCGGGTGGTGTACGAGTTCGGCGGCGTCGGCACGCCCGGGTGGCAGGCCGAGATCGTGTCCACCGCGAATCAGCAGGGCAGCGGCAAGCCCCTCGCGGTCGCGGGCCAGGGCATCCTCCAGGTTCTCATCGAGGGGTCGACCATGCAGCCCCAGGCCGGTGTCGAGCCGTATGCGGGACCCAATCCGCTGGAGGTCGGGTCCGGCGGTGTCGTGACCGAGGTCCGCGACGCGGGCGTCTTCGAGGGTCGGGCGCAGACGCTGATCGGGCTGTCCCAGCGGGATGTCGGTTACCGCGTCTACACCCTGAGCGATCCCACCCGACTGGTCGTCGACATCGCTCACTGACTGCCCGCGCCTTGACCTCGAGCAATGTTGAGGTCTTACCTTCGGTGTCGGACCCCGGTCGTATCGTGACCGGGCCGACGAGAGGGGCGCACCATGAGCATGGAGGTCACCGCGTGGAACGCGATGTACAACGCGATGCACGCGCAGCAGGACCGTCGTCCCTTCTCCCGCGCCACGCTGCGCCGGGTGGCCGGCTACGCGCGCCCACACCGTAGCCACATCGCGTGGTATCTGCTGCTCAGCGTCGTCACCGCGGCGCTGGCGGTGGCCACCCCAGTTCTCGCCGGCCGCGTCGTCGACGCGATCGTGGCCGGCGACTCGGCCGACGTCGTGGTGCGGCTTGCGCTGCTCATCGCCGCGATCGCCGTGTTCGAGGCGGGTCTCGCGATCGTCACCCGATGGCTGTCCTCGAGCATCGGAGAGGACCTCATCCTCGATCTGCGCCGAGCCGTGTTCGACCACGTGCAACGGATGCCGGTCGCGTTCTTCACCCGCACGCGCACCGGCGCGCTGGTCAGCCGACTCAACAACGACGTGATCGGCGCGCAACGCGCGTTCAGCGACACCCTGTCCGGCGTCGTCGGAAACCTCGTGACACTGGTGATCACGCTGATCGTGATGATCGGCATCTCGTGGCAGATCACGCTGCTGTCGTTGCTGCTGCTTCCCATCTTCGTCCTGCCCGCCCGCCGGATGGGCGCACGCCTCGCCCAGCTCAGCCGTGAAGCCGCCAACCACAACTCCGTGATGAGCACGCAGATGACCGAGCGGTTCTCGGCGCCGGGGGCCACCCTGGTCAAGCTGTTCGGCCGCCCTGGCCAGGAGTCCGCCGAGTTCGCGGTCCGCGCCCGGCGGGTCCGCGACATCGGTGTCCGTACCGCGATGTTGCAGTCGGTGTTCGTCACCGCGCTGACGCTGGTGTCGGCGCTGGCACTCGCGCTGGTGTACGGGCTGGGTGGTTTCTACGCGCTGCGCGGCCAACTCGAGGCGGGCGCGGTCGTCTCCCTGGCGCTCCTGCTCACCCGGCTGTACTCGCCCCTCACATCGCTGGCCAGTGCCCGAGTGGACGTCATGAGCGCGATGGTCAGCTTCGAGCGGGTCTTCGAGATCCTCGACCTGAAGCCGCTCATCACGGAGAAGCCCGACGCCGTCGACCTCCCGGCAGGCCCGGCGTCGGTCGAGTTCCGGTCCGTCGACTTCGCGTACCCCTCCCCCGACAAGGTGTCGCTCGCGTCGCTCGAGGAGGTCGCCGGACTCGACACCCGTACCGGGTCGACGGTCCTGCACGACGTCAGCTTCCGACTGGAACCGGGCCGGATGGTCGCGCTGGTCGGGTCCTCCGGTGCCGGGAAGTCCACCATCGCGCAGCTCGTTCCACGGCTGTACGACGTCGACGCCGGGTCCGTCCTCATCGGCGACGTGGACGTGAAGGATCTGACCACCGATTCGATTCGACGGACCGTCGGAATGGTGACGCAGGACGGCCACCTGTTCCACGAATCCGTGCGGTCCAACCTGCTGCTCGCCCGGCCCGAGGCGACCGAGGCGGAGCTGTGGGAGGTCCTGCGACGGGCGCGCCTCACCGCCCTGATCGAGTCACTGCCCGACGGCCTCGACACCGTCGTCGGCGAGCGGGGCTACCGGTTGTCCGGCGGTGAACGGCAACGACTCACCATCGCCCGTCTGCTCCTCGCGCAGCCGCGGGTCGTGATCCTCGACGAGGCCACCGCCCACCTCGACTCGACCTCCGAGGCCGCAGTCCAGGAAGCCTTGACCGAGGCGCTCGACGGCAGGACCGCGATCGTGATCGCGCATCGGCTGTCCACCATTCGCGCGGCCGACCTCATCCTCGTGGTCGAGAACGGTCGAATCGTCGAGCGCGGCAACCACTCCGAACTGCTCGCGGCCGACGGACGCTACGCCGAGCTGCACCGGACCCAGTTCGACACCGGCACGCCCGAAGCCCCGGTCCTCACCGAGGTGCTGCGCTGACCTCGGCGCCGCTTCAGAAGAAGCGGCGAATGTTGTGGATCCGGAAGTCCGACAGCGGTCGCAGCCCGGTCGGGACACCCGTGCCGTAGGCGTTGAAGACCATGCCGTTGCCGGCGTAGATCCCCACGTGCCCGGCGATGTCGTAGGTGTCCATCGTGATGACGTCGCCGGGTTGCAGCACCGACAGCGGGACCAGCATGCCGCCGGTGAACCGGGCCATCTCCTGACTGGTCCGCGGGAGATTGATCCCGACCGTGCGGAACGCCCACTGCACCAGTCCCGAACAGTCCCACGCGTCGGGACCGTTGCCACCCCACAGGTAGGGCTTGCCGGTCTGCGTGGTGGCCGCGGCCAGCGCGGCGATACCGCGCGGGCTGGGGATAGGCAGGGGGATGGCGATGTCGCCACTGCCGGCGAACAGGCTCGCGCTGCCGCTACCGCCCGAACTCCCGAACAGCGAACTCGGGTCTGCCGCCGCTGGTGCGGCCAGACCGACTGCACCGCCCACGATCAGGGCGGCCGCGATGAGACCTCGACGAATCGTGTGGACCACGCTCGTGCCTCCTTGCTGAAGATTGCGCCGATCCCCGACCGCAAACTGTGAGGCACGTTACAGAGCAGGCGTCACTCCCGTCACAGGATCGTTCGCATTCACAGGAAACGGGTGCCGGCGAGTTCACACTCGCCGACACCCGTCCTGGCGTCGATTTGTCCTGTCGGAGGGCCCGACGAATCAGTCGCGCGGGCGACGACGGTCCGACGACCGATCGCCCTTGGGGCGGCCGTACTTTCCGCCGGCGCGGTCGTCACGACCACCCCGCGAGGGCCGACCGGAGGGAGCACCCTGGTCGGGCTGCAGCTGGATCAGCACACCCGAGATGCGCGTCGCGCGCAGCGCCTCGACCGTCTCGCTGGACAGGTCGGCCGGGAGTTCGACCAGGCTGTGGTCGGGCCGGATGCTGATGTGCCCGAAGTCGCTGCGGCGCAGCCCGCCCTCGTTGGCGATGGCGCCGACGATCGCGCCGGGAACCACCTTGTGCCGCTTGCCGACCGCGATGCGGTAGGTGGCCAGCTCCTGGCCGTCGCGGTTCTGGCGCGGCGGACCGTCGTCGAAGCGGCGCGCGGGCCGCTCCCGCGGCTCACGCGGGGCACGCGGCGGAGCCGGCGGCTCCGGCGACATGAGGAACGACTCGCCGTCCCGAGACTGGACCGCCAGCGCCGCAGCGATGTCGGCGAGCGGCACGTCGTGCTCGCGCTCGTAGTCCTCGATCAGCTTGCGGAACAGTGCCAGGTTGTCGGAGCTCAGGCTCGCGGTGATCGAGTCACCGAACTTCGCGACACGCTGCGCGTTGACGTCCTCGACGGTGGGCAGCTGCATCTCGGTGAGCGGCTGCCGCGTGGTGCGCTCGATCGACTTGAGCAGGTGACGCTCGCGCGGGGCCACGAACAGCAGCGCGTCACCGGTGCGCCCGGCGCGGCCGGTACGACCGATGCGGTGCACGTAGGACTCGGTGTCGTGCGGGATGTCGTAGTTCACGACGTGCGAGATGCGGTCGACGTCGAGGCCGCGGGCCGCGACGTCGGTGGCGACCAGGATGTCGAGGGCACCGGACTTGAGCTGACCGATCGTGCGCTCACGCTGCGCCTGCACGATGTCGCCGTTGATCGCGGCGGCGGAGAAGCCGCGCGCCCGCAGCCGCTCGGCCAGGTCCTCGGTGGCCTGCTTGGTCCGAACGAAGATGATCATCGCCTCGAAGGTCTCCACCTCGAGGATCCGGGTGAGCGCGTCGAGCTTGCGCTGGTGCGCCACCTGCACCCACCGCTGGGTGATGTTCGACGCGGTAGCCGTCTTCGACTTGACGGTGATCTCGACGGGATCGTGCAGGTACTGCTTGGAGATCTTGCGGATCGCGGGCGGCATGGTCGCCGAGAACAGCGCCACCTGCTTGTATTCCGGGGTGTCGGCGAGGATGCGCTCGACGTCGTCCTGGAAACCCATCTTGAGCATCTCGTCCGCCTCGTCGAGGACGAGGTACTCGAGATTCGACAGGTCCAGCGTGCCCTTCTCCAGGTGGTCGATGACGCGACCCGGAGTTCCGACGATGATCTGGGCGCCACGACGCAGACCCGACAGCTGCACGCCGTACGCCTGACCACCGTAGATCGGCAGCACGTGCAGACCCGGGATGTGGGCCGAGTACTTGCCGAAGGCCTCCGCGACCTGCAGCGCGAGCTCGCGGGTCGGGGCCAGGATGAGCGCCTGCGGGACCTTCCGGTCCACGTCCAGGCGAGACAGGATCGGGATCGCGAACGCGGCGGTCTTGCCGGTGCCGGTCTGCGCGAGGCCCACGACGTCCTTGCCGGCGAGCAGCGGCGGGATGGTCGCGGCCTGGATAGGCGAGGGCGACTCGTATCCGACGTCGGAAAGGGCCTTCAGCACACGTTCGTCGATCTCGAGGTCGGCGAAGGTGATGGGATTGTTGTCGGACTGCGGGTCACGCTCGGTGTCACTCATTTGACCAGTCAGTTTAGTCGATGCGCGACGCCGCGCGTCTGGCGCGCCTCCCCTCCGCCCATACCCCGACGCCTGAACGGGAATTCGGTGACCGTTTCCGGGCCCCGCGCGTGCCGTGAACTCCCGTTCGGCGCATGGCCACTCGCACGGCCACCGAAGATGAGCGGTGGCGGATGGGCGGCACCCCGAATGCAACGCGGGAATGACTGACATCACAATGTGGACGACCGCCCGTCACCCCTGGAGAGGAACCAGCAGTGTCCGAGTCGAGTATCCCGACACCCATCCCCACCCACTGGTACAACATCGTCGCGGACCTGCCGGTCGCCCCGCCGCCCCACCTGCACCCGGGCACCAGGGAGCCGGTGACCCCCGCCGATCTGGCGGCGCTGTTCCCCAGCGCACTGATCGAGCAGGAGGCCACGGCCGAGCAGTACATCGAGATCCCCGAACCCATCCGTGAGGCCTACCGGACCTGGCGGCCGGCACCGCTGATCCGCGCGCGCGAGTTCGAGAAGGCGCTGGGGACGCCCGCTCGGATCTACGTCAAGTACGAGGGCGTGAGCCCGGTCGGCAGCCACAAGACCAACACCGCGGTCGCGCAGGCGTATTACAACGCCCAGGACGGCGTCAAGAAGATCACCACCGAAACCGGCGCCGGCCAGTGGGGCAGCGCGTTGTCGTTCGCGTGCGCCAAGTTCGGCATCGAGCTCGAGGTGTGGCAGGTGCGCGCGTCGTACGAGTCCAAGCCGTACCGCCGCCATCTGATGGAGACCTACGGCGGCATCGTGCACCCGAGCCCGTCCGATCTCACCGAGTCGGGACGCAAGATGCTCGCCGACTTCCCCGACACCCCCGGCTCGCTCGGCATGGCCGTCACCGAGGCCGTCGAGGTCGCCGCGAACGATCCCGACGCACGCTATGCACTCGGCAGCGTCCTCAACCACGTGGTGCTCCACCAGACGGTGATCGGCCTCGAGGCCGTGGAGCAGCTGCGCGCCGCCGGTGAGGCGAACGCCGACGTCGTATTCGGTTGTGCAGGTGGCGGTTCCAACCTCGCCGGCCTCGCATTCCCGTTCATCCGGGAGGTCCTGCACGGCAAGGCACAGACCCGGATCATCGCTGCCGAGCCGGCCGCCTGCCCGTCGATCACCAAGGGCGAGTACCGCTACGACCACGGCGACGTCGCGGGCCTGACCCCGCTGCTCAAGATGCACACGCTCGGCCAGGACTTCGTCCCGGACCCGATCCACGCCGGCGGCCTGCGCTACCACGGCATGGCGCCGCTGCTCAGTCACACCGTCGAACTCGGTTACGTCAAGGGACAGGCCGTCGACCAGACCGACTCGTTCGACGCGGGCGTGCTGTTCGCGCGGACCCAGGGCATCGTCCCCGCGCCCGAATCGGCGCATGCGATCGCTGCCGCCGCCGAGTACGCGCGCGGGCTCACCGAGCCCGAGGTGCTGGTGATCGGGCTGTCCGGTCACGGCATGCTCGACCTGCCCGCCTACCAGGCGCACATCGACGGCAACCTGGTCTCGACGGCATAGTTCGCACCCGCGGTTGCGGCGCCCGGGATCCGTTACCGGGCGCCGCACCTGTGCGCAGTCTGCGGCGTATCGTCGAGATCGAGATCGAATCTCTTCGACGGAGCACGTCATGCACTATGCGACGCGCGCTGGGGCCGGACGGGCCCTGGCCAAGTCGCTGAGCCATCTGCGCGGGTCCGATCCGATGGTTCTGGGACTCCCCCGCGGCGGCGTACCGGTGGCATACGAGGTCGCCCAGGCTCTCCGCGCTCCCCTCGACGTCATCCTGGTCCGCAAGCTCGGTGTGCCGTGGCAGCCGGAACTCGCGATGGGGGCGATCGGCGAGGGCGAGGCGGAGGTCCTCAACGACGACGTGATCCATCGCGGAGGTGTGACACGCCAGGCCCTCGAGTCCGTCCGCACGAAGGAGCGGCAGGAACTGGCGCGACGCGCCGATGCCCTGCGCGGCGGGCGAGCACGCACACCGCTGACAGGACGGACGGTCGTGCTCGTCGACGACGGCATGGCGACCGGCGCCACCGCAGCGGTCGCCTGTCAGGTTGCACGTGCCGCGGGGGCGGCCAGGATCGTCGTCGCGATACCGGTGGCATCGCCGGAGGCCGTCTCGCGGCTGCGAGTCACCGCGGACGAGGTGGTGTGTCCGTTCACGCCCGTGAATCTCGGTGGCGTGGGCGGCGCATACGTCGACTTCCATCAGCTGGACGACCGCGAGGTCACCGAGCTGCTCGCCCGCACCGGCGAATCCCAGGCGTGACCGGTGCAACATTCGACGCCGCGGCGCCGATACACGTCTCGTGAGGCCCTGCGCAGCGAGGGAGGATTCGTGAGCGTCTCGGAACAGCAAGTGCAGACGGTGGTCCAGGCCTGCCGCGACAGACTCGGCGACCCGGCCGGCTGGGTGCCGCCCGACGAGTATCGGGACAGCCTCGCACTCTGCATCATCGAGTCGGTCCAGGCAGCCGGTGATCGGTACGCCGACGCCGGAACCGTGGTCGACCGCTACCGTGCGTACCGGCAGGCCCACGTTCCCGGCCGGGTCACCGACGGAGCTCGTGAGCTGCTGCGCACGTTCGAGGAGGTGGGCAGTTCCGATCAGTGGGCCGGGAAGATCGGCAACTACAAGCGCCGCTACTCCGAGAACGCCGCCCCGTTGCGCGCCGCCGAGATCCAGCGCACCGCCGAACGTCTGTATGCCCTGCACATCGACTCGGTCGGCGACCTGGTGGGCGCCACCCGCGACGACCGCACCCGCAGTGACCTGCGCGCCGCGTGGGACGAGTGCTGCGGCGGACCCGACGACGCAATGTGGCAGCACCTGATGACCCTGACGGGTGCGCCCTATTCCCCCGGCACCGCCACGGCGACCGACGAGTTCGTGCGGTCTGCACTCGCGGACACCCCCGGCGATCCCGCACCCTCGGCTCCACCGACCGAAATCCTCGCCGCGGCCGCCGATCGCCTCGGTGTCCCGGCAGCCGCGCTCGAGCACGCGGTCCGGCGGTGGGGATGCACGCGCGAGGACCACTTTCATCCCGTTGCGTGACTCGCACAGCCCCCTACCTGGAGAAAGTTAGCATTACATACAGTTACATTTATTTCCGCAGGTCGACAGCCGAAATGCGCAAACCGGACTCGAGACTTAGTGCAAAGAGACCCTGAATGTGATGCAATGCACATCCATCATGTCATTTCTTGGAGGGGTCAAAGTGCGTGAGTATTCGGTTCCACAGTCGTTCACCATTCCGGAAGACGCGTCCATGGCCGACACTGTGTTCCGGTACGAAGCGGAGTGTCCGAATCTCGTGCCCTTCAAGAAGCCGGGCAACGGTGGATGGGTCGATGTCACCGCGGCCCAGTTCGCCGGCGAGGTCAAGGCCATCGCGAAGGGCCTGATCGCGTCCGGCGTGGAACTCGGCGACCGCGTCGCAATCCTCTCGGCCACACGCTACGAGTGGGCCGTTCTCGATTACGCCATCTGGACCGCCGGCGGATGCACGGTCGCGATCTACGAGACGTCGTCCTCCGACCAGGCGCAGTGGATCCTCGAGGACTCGGCCACGTCCTTACTCATCGTCGAGACGTCGACGCACGCCGAGACCGTGAAGGACGTCGCCGAGGCCGCCCCCGCGCTGCGCGAGGTCCTGCAGATCGAGGCCGGAGCCCTCGACGAGCTCATCACCCGTGGCGCCGGTATCAGCGACGACGAACTGCACGAGCGCCGACAGCAGGTGCGCGCGTCTTCGCCCGCGACCCTCATCTACACCTCCGGCACCACCGGACGGCCCAAGGGCGTGCAGCTCACCCACTCGAACTTCTACGCCGAGTCTGCCGCGGTGAGGATTGCGTTGGGTGACGCGTTGCAGGAGGGCAATCGCACCCTGATGTTCCTGCCGCTGGCCCACGTGTTCGCGCGCGCGATCTCGTTCGGCGCGTTCGACGCCAAGGTCACCGTCGCGCACACCGCCGACCTGACGACACTCATCGACCAGTTCGCGATCTTCAAGCCCAACTTCATCCTCTCGGTCCCCCGCGTGTTCGAGAAGGTCTACAACTCGGCCAAGCAGAAGGCCGAGGACGGCGGCAAGGGCAAGATCTTCGCGAAGGCCGCCGAGACCGCAATCGCGTGGAGCGAGGCGCAGGAGCAGGGCAGCCCCGGACTCGGCCTGCGCCTGCGGCACGCACTGTTCGACAAGCTGGTCTATGCCAAGCTGCGCGCCGCGCTCGGCGGTGAATGCGACCGCGCGGTCTCGGGCGGTGCCGCGCTGGGCGCGCGCCTGGGTCACTTCTTCCGCGGGATCGGCGTTCCGGTCTACGAGGGCTACGGCCTCACCGAAACCAGCGCTGCCGTCACGGTCAACACCATCCGCGACCAGAAGGTGGGGACCGTCGGCAAGCCGATCAACGGTCACGCCGCGAAGATCGCCGAGGACGGCGAACTCCTGGTCCGCGGCCCGGTCGTGTTCGACGGTTACTGGCACAACGACCAGGCCACTGCCGATTCCATCCGCGACGGCTGGTTCCACACCGGTGACCTCGGGTCCATCGACGCCGAGGGGTACGTGTCGATCACCGGGCGCAAGAAGGAGATCATCGTGACCGCCGGCGGCAAGAATGTCGCCCCGGCCGTGCTCGAAGACGCCCTCCGCGCGCACGCGCTCATCAGCCAGTGCCTCGTCGTCGGCGACGCGAAGCCGTTCATCGGCGCCCTCATCACGCTCGACCCGGAGGCGCTACCCGGCTGGAAGGAACGCAACGGCCTGCCTGCCGACACCCCGATCTCGGAACTCGTCAAGCATGCCGACCTCGTCGCCGAGATCGACGCCGCGGTCTCCGAGGGCAACAAGAAGGTCTCCAACCCGGAGCAGATCAAGAAGTACCGCATCCTCGAGGTCGACTTCACGGTCGATTCGGGCGAGCTGACCCCGACGCTCAAGCTTAAGCGCAACATCATCCACCAGGAGCACGCGGTCGCGATCGAGGCGATCTACTCCTAGTTGTTCGACGACACGTCCGGGCCCGGGTGCGACACCGCACCCGGGCCCGGACCGTCGTCAGTGTCGGTGGATTTGCCCGCGTCGCTACAGGGCCGCCGAGCCCAGCAGCGCCCGCGCCACCGCGGAATCGCCGATCACGTCGAGGCCCACCAGGGGGCGGCGCCGCCACAGCGTGAGCAGCAGGTCCTGCGCCGGACCACGCAGCGCCACATCGGCTTTGCGATGCTCGCGAGTAACCTCCACCGTTCCCGGTGCGAACGCGAGATGCCACTCCGCGGCGTCGGTGTCGGTGCCGTGGAGGTGGATGGTGCGCCCGGCGAGCGAGTCCGGCAGCCGGCCGCCGGCGGCGAGGCGGCCCAGGAACACGTCCACCCATTCGTCGACGCCGTCGGCCGCGATCTCCGGATCCAGCTCGGCGACCTTGGGACCCCCGGCAGCCTGCAGCGTGTCGGACACGTCCATCCGGTGCACGGAGACCTCGTGCGTCTGCCGGCGGAGCCACCACGCCACGGTGCCGGGGCCGACCATCGTCGGAACCTGCTTCCCGGGGTCGAGTCGGGTGAACTCGTCGAGTAGCGCCTCGAGCGCAACCCTGTAGGCGGCAAGACATTCCGGCCCTCGGGGCATGTCGCCGGAGCGACGGACCTCCGACACCGATGCCTCCGGCGGGGCCTGCAACGCGGCGACCACCCACTGGTGGATCTTGCCGGTGTGTCGTACGACGTGTTCGACGGTCCAGTCCGGCACCGTGGGAACAGGTTCGGACAGCGCAACGACCGGCGTCGCAGCCAGTGTCTCACCCTCGTCGCGCAGAGCGGACAGCAGACGCGTGTATTCCATCAGCACACCGTAGCGTCGAGCACGAAGGCGGCGACATCGTTCGTGACTGCCCGGTGGATCTTTTCGTGCAGCAGGTCGTGGCCGGTGTCGGGGTACTCCCGCACGGTCACTCCCGGCAGGCCGGACGTCCACGCGCGCACCCCGTCGATCGGCGCCAACCGGTCGTCGACGCCGTGGATCGCGAGCACCGGAAGATCCGGTCTCGCGAAGTCCGATGTCTCGGCTTGCTGCACAACGGATTTGGGTGTTCCACAGAGGACGGCTGCCGCGAACCGCTCCGGTCCGCGCCGCAGCAGCGTGATCGACACGGCCGCGCCCAGCGAGTGGCCCATCAGTACCTGCGGCACCCCGGGACACGCCTGTGCCGCCGTCGTCGCGAGGAGGGCCGCGTCGTCCGCGAGATCCCCCAACGCGCCGGGCACACCGGGAGTGCCTTCCGACAGCCCGTGCCCGGCCTGGTCGATCCCCCACATCTCGATGTCGTGCCGGGCGAGTCCGGCGGCGAACCGGTGATAGTGCCCGGTGTGCTGGCCCATCCCGTGCAGGAACACCACGACGGCGCGCGGTTGATCGACGGTCCAGCGACGGTAGTGGATCTGTCCGGTCGCCCCGGTGAAGAACGGCATGGCTCCATTGTGGTGGGGGACGCTGCGGCGGCCGCGAGCCCTCCCCTGGTTGTCGCCGCCCGATGGCACAATCGGCCCGAACCGACCGGGAAAGGGGCGCGATGTTCCTGCTCGACGATGTGGTGGTCTACAGCACCGGCGATCTGACGCTCGCCGCGACGTGCGAGTTCGCTCTGCTGCGCCGCCTCGACGGGCTGCTCGGATTCGCTCCGGCCGCGGCGGGTTCGGCCGCCGATCCGATGCTGCAGCGGACCTCCCTGCTCGGCGAGGCCCACGAACGACGGGTCCGGGACGACTTCGAGCGCCGTCTCGGACGGATCGAGACCATCGCGCGGCCCGAGTACACGACGGTCGGCCTGCACGACGCGCACCGGGCGACCGTCGCGGCCGCCCGGTCCGGGGCGCCGGTGATCTACCAGGGCACGTTCTTCGACGGCCGGTTCCTCGGCTTCAGCGACTTCCTCGTCCGTGAGGACGGGCCGGACGGCGACATGTATGCGGTGTACGACACCAAACTGGCCCGCCATGTCGAGGTCCCCGCGCTGCTGCAACTGGCTGCGTACGCCGACGCCCTCGCGGCCGGCGGTGTGCGCCCGGCACCGAGGGCCCACCTCCTGCTGGGCGACGGCTCCGACTCGGTGCACGCGCTGGCCGACCTCGTCCCGGTGTACACCGCGCGCCGCGCACGCCTGCAACGCATCCTCGACGACCACCGATCCCGGGGCGTCCCGGTCGCGTGGGGTGACGCGAACTGCCAGTCCTGCGGGCGTTGCGAGACCTGCGCCGCCGAGGTCGAGGCGCATCGAGATCTGCTGCTGGTCGCGGGGATTCGCGCGAGTACCCGCCAGCACCTCGTATCGGCGGGAGTGTCGACCATCGACGCCCTGGCGGAGCGAGTCGACCCGGTCCCGGACGTGTCGGCGCGAACACTCTCCGCCCTCCGTTCGCAGGCCGCACTCCAACTGCGCCGGGAGGCGCAGGGCGGCCACCCCTTCGAGGTCTTCGACCCGACCGCCCTCGCCGGCCTGCCCCGCCCGGACGCCGGCGACATCTTCTTCGACTTCGAGGGCGACCCGCTGTGGGCCGAGGCGGGATCGGCGCAGTGGGGGCTCGAGTACCTGTTCGGCGTGCTCGAAGAGCCGCCCACCGGCGCCGGAGATCCGGTGTTCCGGCCGTTCTGGGCCCACGATCGAGCGCAGGAGCGTCGGGCGCTGATCGATTTCCTCGACTACGTCGCCGCCCGCCGCGCCGCGCACCCGGGCCTGCACATCTACCACTACGCGGCGTACGAGAAGTCCGCGCTGCTGCGGTTGTCCGGTCGGCACGGAGTCGGCGAGGAGGCCGTCGACCAACTCCTGCGGGACGGGGTGCTCGTGGACCTCTATCCGATCGTCCGGGCATCACTGCGGGTCGGCGCGCAGTCGTACAGCATCAAGAAGCTCGAGCCGCTCTACATGGGCACCCGCTTGCGGGACGGCGACGTAACCAACGCCGCCGATTCCGTTGTGGCATATGCCGATTACTGCGACCTCCGGGACCAGGGGCGGCCGGAGGCCGCCGAGCTGTTGCGCGGGATCGGCGACTACAACGAGTACGACTGCGTTTCGACCCGTGAGTTGCGCAGCTGGCTGCTCGCGATCGCGGCGGACCACGACGTGTCGCCGCATCGACGCGAGGACCCTCCGCCCGTCCCGGACGAGGGCGAGGTCGACCTCACCGAGCAGGCTCTGCGACGGTTCGCCGGCGACGAAGCACGCGGGTCCCGCAGCGCCGACCAGCAGGCCGCCGCACTGATGGCAGCCGCCGTCGGCTACCACCGGCGGGAACGTAAACCGTTCTGGTGGGCGCATTTCGACCGGCTGACACAGGTGGTCGACGAGTGGGCCGACACCCGCGACGTGCTGCAGGTGGACCACGCCGTGGTGGTGCAGGACTGGCACCGCAGCACCCCTCGTCAGCGGAAGCTGCGCCGCCATCTGCGGCTGACGGGCCGGTACGGGACCGGGAGCACCGTCGTCCCCGGTGCGGAGGTGTTCACCCTGTACGACCCGCCGCTACCGGCGGAGGCGATGACCGGATCGACCCCCACGCAACGCGGGACAGCGACGGCGGTGGTGCTGTCGGTCGGCGCCGACGAGAACTTCGACGACGTCATCGTCGTGGAGGAATTGCTCACCGGTCCGGACGAATACACGGCACTGCCGATGGCCGTGGCGCCCGGTCACCCGATCGCTACGGTGCGGATGGAGACCGCGATCGGGGCAGCGGCCGAGCAGATGGCTGCGATGCTGCCGGCGATGCCGCCGGACGCGGCCGTCGACGTCCTGCGCCGGATCCCTCCGCGTACCCGGAGCGGTGCGGGGCTGCCGACGGCCGACGGCGCCGGTGACCACGCCGCCGCGATCGTCTCGGCACTGCTGGACCTCGACCACTCGTACCTCGCGGTGCAGGGCCCGCCCGGCACCGGCAAGACCCACACCGGCGCGCGCGTGATCACCCACCTCGTGACACACCACCGCTGGCGGATCGGCCTGGTGGCACAGTCGCATTCGGTGGTGGAGAACATGCTCGACGCGGTGGTCGCGGCGGGACTCGACGGCCGGATGGTCGCGAAGAAGGACGGCCGCGCGGAGGACCGCGCGTGGACGGGGATCACCGCGAACGCCTACCCGCAGTTCCTCGACGACGCCGCGGCGACCGGGTGCGTCGTCGGCGGGACCGCCTGGGACTTCGCGCACGCCGAGCGGATCCCACCCGGCAGTCTCGACCTGCTGGTGATCGACGAAGCCGGACAGTTCGCGCTCGCGAACACCGTGGCGGTGGGAGCGTCGGCCCGCAATCTTCTGCTCCTCGGCGACCCGCAGCAGCTACCGCAGGTCAGTCAGGGCACCCACCCCGAACCGGTGGACGAGTCGGCGCTGGGCTGGCTCGCCGCCGGCCACGACGCGCTGCCACCGGAACACGGCTACTTCCTGGCGCGCACCTGGCGGATGCATCCGGCGCTGTGCGCCCGGGTGTCGGCGCTGTCGTACGGCGGGCGCCTGCAGTCCGAGGAACCGGTCACGACCGCGCGCCACCTCGCCGGTGTCGAGCCCGGCGTGGACAGCGCGGTCCTCGACCACCGCGGCAACGCAACGGAATCCGTCGAGGAGGCACGCGAGGTCGTCCGGCGGATCCAGGCACTGCTCGCCCGGGCGTGGACGGATCCGACCGGCTTCGACGGGACCCGCCCGCTCGGACAGTCCGACGTCCTCGTCGTGGCGCCGTACAACGCGCAGGTGAGCCTGATCCGACGGCACCTGGCCGCCGCCGGACTGGCCGACGTGCACGTCGGGACGGTCGACAAGTTCCAGGGCAGAGAGGCCGCCGTGGTGCTCGTGTCGATGACGGCGTCGTCGGCCGAGGACGTGCCGCGCGGGATGTCGTTCCTGTTGTCCCGCAACCGGCTCAACGTCGCGGTCTCCCGCGGCAAGTGGTGTGCGGTGATCGTGCGGTCGCGGCTGCTCACGCACTACCTTCCGACGACACCTGCCGGGCTGACCGAACTGGGCGCGTTCACGCGTCTGGGCGAGTGACCCGAGGTCACCCGAAGCACTTGCCCTCGCCGCGGTAGGTGGGTGTGGACGTGGCCGTGCCGTCGGCGTCGACGAGGTGCACCTCGGTGAAACGCTCACACAGCTCGCCGGCCTTCGCGTGGCGGAACCAGACCCGGTCGCCCACAGCCAACTCGGCGGCCGCCGCGCCGGTGACGGGCGTCTGGACCTCGCCGGCGCCCTCGTTGCGCAGCAGCTTCAACCCGCGCGGCCACACCGGAGCCGGCACGCGCGTGTTCCCGGCGGGACCCGACGCGATGTAGCCGCCACCGAACAACGTCGTGATCCTCGGCGTCGGCTTGCGGACCGCCGGCAGGGCGAAGAACAGCGCCGGACGCGGCGTGAACGAGTGGTAGCGGTCGAACAGCGTCGGCACGTACAGCCCCGATCCGGCGGTGACCTCGGTGACCACCGAGTCGGCCGAACTGACCTCGAGCGAGCCGGTACCGCCGCTGTTGACGATCTCGAGCTTCCCGACTTCCTCGGTGACGGCGTCCACGACTGCGCCTCTGCGCGTGGCGAGTTCGGCGGCCGACGCCTTCTTCACCATGCGCACGGCGAAACTGCTGTCGGGCAGGCCTGCGATCTGCGCCTCGTAGAACATCACCCCGACGACGGCGAAGCCGCGGTCGGCCGCCAGCCGCGCCAGCCGTGCCACCTGGCCCGGTTCCCGCAGCGGCGACCGGCGCACCCCGAGATGGGCCGGGCCGAGACGCAACGACGCGTCGACGTCGAGACACACCCGCGGCCGGACGCTCTCGGATCCGACCGCCGACCGGATGAGGTCCAGTTGCGCGATGTCGTCGACCATCAGGGTGATGCGGTCGAGGAGCGTGCGGTCGGCGCCGAGTTCGGCCAGCGCCGCGCGATCGGCGGTGGGATAACCCATCAGCACGTCCTCGGCGCCTCGCTGCGCGAGCCACATCGCCTCGCGCAGCGAGTAGGACATGATGCCGCGGAACCCTCCGGACGCGGTGAGCCCGGAGCCGAGCGCCACCTCGAGCACCGCACGGCACCGCACCGACTTGCTGGCAACCCGGACCGGGGTGCCGGCGGCACGCCGCACCAGGTCGGCGGCATTGGTGTGCAGTGTGGCGAGGTCCAGAGCCGCCAGCGGCGGATCGAGATGAGCCGTGGCAGCGGTGAGTCGGTCGATCGCAGCAGTCACATCAGTCCGTTCGTCGTAGGCGTTCGGACCAGTCGATCACTCTCCTGAACGATTGTCCAGGTCTGGGTCCGCGTCGACCGCCTTGCTCGCGACGATGCGCACCAGATCGTCGAGCTCGGTGATGATGGCATTGCTGTCGCGGTCGACGAGCCAGCGCAGGACGATGCCGTCGATGACGGCGAGGGCGAACCGCGCGATCGCCTCGACCGGTTCGGTCCACGTGGTCCCGGTCCTGCGGGCGCTCTCCTGAAGGAACACCGTGGCCTCGATGTCCATGGTTCGGTACTGCTCGTCCGCGACACTCCCGGCGAGCGGCGCGCCCGCCGCGCGGTGGCGCAGCGCGTATGCGGTGATCTCGTACGTGAGCAACTGGCGATCCGCGGTGGCCTCGACCAGCGGCCACATCCCGGTCAGCCCGGTGTGCAGCACCTCGCGCAGATCCCGCAGACCGTTCAACTCCTGCGAGTCCCACACCGACGCGAACGACTCGCGCATCCCGGCGCTCAGCTGCAGCACCAGACTCTCGGCCATGGCCGCGACCAGGGCTTCCTTGCTCTCGAAGCAGTAGTGCACCACGCCGAGCGAGACGCCCGCTTCCTCCGCGACAGCACGGATCGTCACCGCTGCGATCCCGCCGCGTTCGGCGATGGACAGCGCCGCTTCGACGAGTTGGGCGCGGCGTTCTTCCGCTGGAAGCCGATTCAACATCTCCCGATCGTAAAACCCGAAACGGAAAAAACGTGTCTCATTTGCCTGGACGCTCGTCCAGGTGAATAGTGACGGGAATGGCACAGGACACGTGGCGCAACTGGGCGGGGACCCACTCGTCGACACCTCACCGATTCGAAACACCGCGATCGGTAGCCGAGCTGAGCACGCTGGTCGCGAATGCGACCGAGCGGGGATTACGCGTCAAAGCCGTGGGGGCGGGCCATTCGTTCACCGGAGTTGCTGTCACCGACGGCGTTCTGGTGAGCCTCGACAACCTCGCCGGGATCGAATCCGTCCGCACGACGCCGGCGGGTCCGGTCGCGACGGTGATGGCCGGGACTCGCCTGCGCAGCCTCAACGAGCAGCTGTGGGGGCGCGGGCTGGCGATGATCAACCTCGGTGACATCGACGTCCAGTCGATCGCCGGCGCGCTCTCGACCGGCACGCACGGGACGGGAGCGCGGTTCGGTGGGCTCGCGACGCTGATCCGCGGACTGCAGATCGTGCTCGCGGACGGGTCGGTCGTGGATTGCTCCGAGGCCGAGAACCCCGAGCTCTACCAGGCCGCCCGAATCGGCCTCGGCGCGTTCGGCATCATCACCAAACTCGACCTCGCGGTCACCCAGGCCTACGCGATGCGCGCCGTCGAGGGACCGGCGCGACTCGACGAGACGCTCGACGGACTCGCGCACGATCTCGAGACCGTCGACCACTTCGAGTTCTACTGGTTCCCGCACACCAATCGCGTTCTGACGAAGCGGAACACACGACTGCCCGGCGACACGCCGCTCGAACCCGTGGGCCGCATCCGCGGCTTCATCGACGACGAGCTGATGTCGAACACGCTCTTTGAGGGCGTCAACCGGCTGACGTCGGCGTTCCCTGCCACGATTCCGCAGGTCAACCAGGTCAGCGCGCGGGCACTGTCGGCCCGCGAGTTCACCGACCGCAGCTACCGCGTGTTCGCGTCGCCGCGCCGGGTGCGGTTCCGCGAGATGGAGTACGCGGTGCCGCAGGAGGCCGTGAAGGACACCCTCCGGGAGATCTCGAACTGGCTCGACCGGTCCGACTGCAAAATCGCGTTCCCGGTCGAGGTCCGCTTCGCTCCCGGCGACGACGTGTGGATGTCCACCGCGAACGGCCGCGACAGCGCCTACATCGCCGTGCACCAGTACCACCGCCGCGATCACCGCGAGTACTTCGACGCGGTGGAGGCGATCGCCCGCGCGGTCGACGGCCGTCCGCACTGGGGCAAGATGCACAGCCGCACCGCGGACGACCTGCGCCCCACGTACGCCCGGTTCGACGATTTCTGCACGGTCCGCGACAAGCACGACCCGTCGCGAACGTTCGACAACGAGTACCTCCGCCAGGTTCTCGCCTGACACGGGGCTCGAACCGTCCGGATCCGGTCGGCGCGTCGCTACTGTGAGCGGCGTGCCGACCGGACCGAACTCCCCTCGCCTCGACCGTCGTTCGTTCCTGCGGGCCGGCGCGTTCGGCGCCGCGGTGGGCGGCGCGACGCTGCTCGCGGGATGTGGCGACGACCTCCGCGACCCCGGCGTGCCGCCACTACCCGGCGGGGACACCAAGCCCGCCGACACCGCGACGTGGCGACTCCAGGGCGATCCGCTGATCGCAGGTAGCGGTTCCGGGCCGCTCGCGGGCCGTACGGTCGCCGTGACCGACCTGTTCGCCGTCGAGGGCCAGCGGGTCGGCGCGGGCAATCCCCGATGGCTGGGGCTGGCGCCCACCGAGACGACCACCGCCGACAGCATCTCCCGCCTGCTCGGGCAGGGCGCCGCCGTTGCCGGAATCACGCAGACCGTCGACTTCGGCTTCGGCCACTCCGGCGTGAACGCGGCCTACGGGACGCCGGCCAATCCCGCCGCGTCCGGCCGCATTCCGGGAGGCGCGACCTCGGGGGCGGCCACCGCCGTCGCGCTCGGCAGCGCGTCCGTCGGATTGGGCCCCGACACCACCGGATCCGTCCTGATCCCTGCCTCCTATCAAGGGCTGTGGGGTTTCGGCCCGACGCACGGCACCGTCTCGGTACTCGGCATGATGCCGCTCTCGAAGACCCTCGATCGGGTCGGTTGGGTGTGCGCCGACCCGACGACCCTGATCGCCGTCGGCGACGCGCTGCTCCCCCCGGCGTCGGCGAGTCCGTTCGGCGCGGCGGTGACGGCGCCCGGCGTGACCGCCGTCGCCGACGAGCACGTCCAACCCGCGGTCCGGGAGGCGCTCGCATCATGGAGGCGGTCGGCGCTACCGCCGTTGTCGGAGCAGGACCTCGACATCGCGGAACTCCCCGACTGGTACGACGCCGTGACCACCGTGCAGGGCTACGAGGCGTGGCAGCAACACGGCGCCTGGGTGTCGACGGCCGTCGGGTCGGTCGGCGACGAGGCCCGCGCGAACTTCCTCGCGGCGTCGAAGATCTCCGAATCCACGTATCGGCGCAGCCTCGACGAACTCGGCGCCGCGGGCCGCTCCGTCCGCGACTACCTGGGCTCCCGTGTCCTCGTCATGCCTACGGCGGCGTCCCCGGCACCGTCGACCGCCGACGATCCCGGCAATGTCCTTGTCGCGGAGAAGCTTCGGACCACCGGGATGCTCGTCGCAGTTGCGGCCGTCGCGGGACTGCCCACGGTGACCGTGCCCGTGACGTCGCCGGGTGGCCTGCCGGTGGGCCTGTCCCTGGTGGGTCCACCCGGCCGGGACCGGGACCTGCTCGCACTGGCGGGCCGGATGGCCGGCACCGGAATCACCGCCCGCTCCTGAGGCCGCACCACCGATGAAGTACATTCGTTTAACTCTTTAGATTCGACCGACTTCATCGAGAGTGAGGCGCCATGCGTGACGCAGTGATCGTCGAGGCAGTTCGTACCCCCATCGGCAAGCGGAAGGGCTCGCTCGCGGACGTGCACGCGGTGGAGCTGTCCGCCCACGTCCTGCGCTCGATTGCCCAGCGCACCGGCATCGACCCGGCGATCGTCGACGACGTCTACTGGGGCAACGTCAACAGCGTCGGCATGCAGACCGGCAACATCGGCCGCATGGCCGTCCTCGGCGCCGGCTGGCCCGAGTCGGTGCCGGGCCTGACCGTCGACCGCCAGTGCGGTTCGTCGCAGCAGACCATCTCGATGGCGGCCGCGTCCGTCATCTCGGGCCAGGCCGACATCATCGTCGCCGGTGGCGTGGAGATGATGACCGCGGTGCCGCTCGGCTCCTCGAACGTTCCGGGCACCGGCGACTCCGCAGGTCCCGCCCGCACTCGCTACGCCGCCCAGCTCGAGGCACCCGGTTTCAACGGCCGCTTCAACCAGGGCGTCGGCGCCGAGCTCATCGCGCAGGAGTGGAGGATCTCCCGCGAGCAGCTCGACGAGTACTCGGTTGCCTCGCACGAGCGTGCCGCCGCCGCGCAGGACGCCGGCGCGTTCGAGGCGGAGATCGCCCCGGTCACCCTCGAGGACGGCACCGTCTTCTCCGCCGACGAGGGCATCCGCCGCGGCTCCACCACCGAGAAGCTCAGCCAGCTCAAGTCCCCGTTCCTCGAGGGCGGCGTCATCACCGCCGGCAGCGCCTCGCAGATCTCCGACGGCGCGGCCGCCGTGCTGGTCATGACCTCCGAGAAGGCGAAGGCCCTGGGCCTGACCCCGCTCGCTCGCATCCACACCGCCGTCGTCGCCGGCGACGACCCGGTCAAGATGCTCACCGGCCCCATCCCGGCCACCGCGCTCGCGCTGAAGAAGGCCGGTCTGTCGATCGACGACATCGACGCGTTCGAGGTCAACGAGGCGTTCGGTTCGGTGCCGCTGGCGTGGCAGCTCGAGACCGGCGCGTCGATGGACAAGATGAACCCGCTCGGCGGCGCGATCGCGCTCGGCCACCCGCTCGGTGGCTCCGGTGCGCGTCTGGCCGCCACGCTGGTCCACCACCTGCAGCGCACCGGCGGCCGCTTCGGCCTGCAGACCATGTGTGAGGGTGGCGGCACCGCGAACGCCACCATCTACGAGCGCATCTAGCACCTCCCGCACGTCGTGAAGGCGGCCGGTTCCTTTCGGAGCCGGCCGCCTTCAGTTTCGTCAGACCCGGCGCGCGTGCAGGGCGAGCGCGGGGACGATAAGCAACGAGATCGCCGCCCCGAGCAGCGCCAGCCAGCCGTAACTGGTGGCCGCGACCATGACACCGGACGACAGTCCGCCGCCCGCGCCGGCGATCGCGATCGTCAGATCGACGGTGCCCTGCGTGCGGGCACGTGTCGCCAGCGGGACCGCATCGGTGATGATCGCCGTGCCGCTGATGAGCCCGAAGTTCCAGCCCAGCCCGAGCAGCGCCAGCGCGACCGCGAGCGCCGGCACCGAGTGCACCGGAGCGGCGGCGGCCGTGACACCCGCGGCCAGCATCGTCACCGCGGCCGCGGCGGCCACGACCCGCGGGCCGAACCGGTCCGCGAGCCTCCCCGACAGTGGCGAGGGCAGGTACATCGCGGCGACATGGATCGCGATGACCAGGCCTGCGGCCCCGGTTCCGTGCCCGTGATGCTGCATGTGGATCGGGGTCATCGTCATGACACCGACCATGACCAGCTGCGTGACGACCATGACGGTCGTGCCCAGCACGACGGACGGATTCCACGTGCGCGCGGCGGACGGTTCGATGCCAGGGCCGGCCGCGTGGTCCGCAGTGTCGGCGGCGGCACGCGCCAGCAACAGCGGATCCGGGCGCAGCATCACCCACAGCACCGCGCCGGCGGCTGCGTACGCGATTGCGGCCAGGATGAACGGTCCTGCGAGTGCCGGGATTCCGAGCCCCTCGGCGAAATCACCCATGACCGTCACGAGGTTCGGGCCGACGACCGCACCGACGGTGGTCGCCACGAGCACCGTGCTCACGGCGCGGCCCCGGTGGGCCGGGGCGGCCAGGTCGGCACCGGCGTAGCGCGCCTGCAGGTTGGTCGCCGTTCCGGCGCCGTAGACGAACAGCGAGATCAGCAACAGCACGACATTGTCGGCGACCGCTGCCGCGACCACTCCCACACTGCCGAGCGCGCCGGTGCCGTAGCCGAGCGCGAGACCGGGTCGACGGCCGAAGCGCTGCGAGATCCGGCCGACGGAGACCGCGGCGGCCGCGGAACCGATCGTGAACAGGGCACTCGGCACACCGGCGAGGCCGGTGCCGCCCAACATGTCCTGGGCCAGCAGCGCGCCGACGGTGATCCCGGCGGCGAGGCCGGCACCGCTGAGGATCTGCGCCGCGACCAGGACCGCGAGGATCCGGCGCTGACTGGCGGCAAGGTCCGGCGTCACGAGCGCCCGCTGCGCCGTCACGAGGCGTCTCCGGCGGTCCCGGCGAGTTCGATGCCCGAGGCCCGCCATTCGAGGATGCCCTCGTCCAACGCGGCCGCGCTCAGTCCCCGCTGCCGGAGGAGGTCGGCGGCGTCGCGGGCCATTCCGCACAGCTCACCGCGGCAATACACGACGACGTGCGTCCTCACCGGCAGTTCATAGGCGCGCGCGCGGAGCTCGTCGAGCGGGATGGATACCGCGCCGGGCAGGTGTCCCGCCGTGAACTCCGCGTGCGGCCGGACGTCGAGAACGACGACGGAGCCGGAACGCATCTGCGTCGCAAGCTCGTCGGAGAACTCGGTCCCCTCGCCGTGCGCGAGTCCGGGCAGGTGCGCCGCACCGACGTCCTTCATCGACACGTACAGCCGCGCGACGTCGAGCCCGGCGAGCCGGTAGAAGATCGTGGTGCCCTCGCGCCGCGTGCGCACCAGGCCGGCACTCTTGAGGATCTGCAGGTGCGAGGACGCGCTCGTCACCTTGAGCGACGCTCCCCGAGCGAGGGTCTCGACGGACTGCTCGCCCTGCGCCATCAACTCGAGTAGTGCCAGCCTCTTGCCGTTCGCCATCGCCTTCGCTATGCGTGCGAGTTGGTCGTACATGTCCGCATCGGACTCACTCATATTCCATCACTCCTTGGAATACGAGAATACGCACCTCAGTTGCCGTCCTCGACAGCCGCCTCCGCCTCCGACTCCCAGCGGCGGGCACGCTCGAGATCGCTTCGCGCCGACCGCGCAGCCGCGTTCGCCGCGTGCGCCGACTCCCGAACGAACGCGTCGCGCTGTTCCAGATGTTCGAGGTCGCGCCGCAGGACCTCCATCCGGTCCGCGATCTCCGCGGCTTCCGCATCGAGCCGGGACACCTCACGCTCGGCGACGTCCGTCGCCTCCCGCGCCGCCTCGGCCGAGGCGCGGGCGGCGGTGAGCTCGGCCCGCGCGACCTCCCGGGCGTCCGCACCGAGACTCGCTGCGCCAGAGCCTTTTCGAGCCGCCGCGGCGCCCGACGAGCGCTCTCCGCGACCCACCGATTCCAGAACGGCCGGCCCGAAACCGCTGTATCTCGCGGCGCAGAGCACCCGTCCCCGCTCCACGGTGCGCGCCAGGTCCGGGTCCGCCATCGCGGCATGCAGCGTCTGCGCGACCTCTCGCAGTGCCGCCTCGCCCACCGCCCTGCCACGCTCCGCGGCCAACCGGCCCGCGCGTTCCGCGAGCGCCCGCACCACCCGCTGCCGCTGATCGGAGAGCTCGCGGAGCGCCGTAGGGTCGAGGCGTCGCTGCGCCTGTCGCAGCGCATCGCCGAGCGCCAGCACCGCGGAGACGTCGTCGGGCGACTCGCGGGCCAGCAGGTTCACGAGCCACCCGACGGTCGTGGGCTTCCTCAACGCCGCCAGCGCCCGGGCCGCGTCACGATCCTTCCTCGCCTTCGCCTGTTCGACCCGGCCGGTGCGGGCCGCGACGAACACGGACGGATCCAGCCCGTACAGCTCGTCGGCCACTTCCTCGACGTCCACGCGTCGATCCTGACACCGCGCTCGCCCACCGACCAGGGTTCGAAAATTCTCGCCCCACCTGCGACAACTTATCTACCGTGCATGACATAGATTTTGTAGTACCGTTGAACAGGACAACATCGCTCGGCCGACAAAGAGTTCGAATCGGCCGGCAGGTGTGGACACAGGATCGAAAGGACAGACGATGACGAACTTCACCGTTCCCGGACTGACCGCAGACCAGGGCGCCGCGGTCGCGAACACGCTCCAGAATCGACTCAGCGCCTACAACGACCTCCACCTGACGCTCAAGCACATCCACTGGAACGTCGTGGGCCCCAACTTCATCGGCGTCCACGAGATGATCGACCCGCAGGTGGACCTGGTCCGCGGCTTCGCCGACGCGGTCGCCGAACGGATCGCAGCGTTGGGTGCCTCCCCCCAGGGCACGCCCGGTGCCATCGAGAAGGACCGGTCGTGGGACGACTACTCCGTCGGGCGCGACAGCGCCCAGGCGCACCTCGCTGCTCTCGATCTCGTGTACACCGGCGTGATCGAGCACAATCGGAAGGCGATTGCGAAGGTCGGCGAGATCGACCCGATCACCGAGGACATGCTGATCGGTCAGACCGCGGAACTGGAGAAGTTCCAGTGGTTCGTCCGTGCCCACCTCGAGAACTCCGGGGGCCGTCTCGCCAACGAGGGCGAGCCCACCGAGAAGAAGGCCGCGGCCGCCGTGCGCTGACCGGTACCCGCCACACGCACCAGCGCATCCACCAGATCCCGGTCCGGGCGCCCGTTGGGGGGCGTCCGGACCGCCCGTCCGCCTAGGTGCGGAGCAGTTCGGCCTTGCGGGCGGGCGACGCGAAGGACGCCTCGATCGAGTTGCGTGCCAGCGTCTCGACCTCGTCGTCGGTCAACCCGATCCCGGCCCGCAGCTGTGCGAAGTTCTCGCCCACGTCACCGCCGAAGTAGGCGGGGTCGTCGGAGTTGACGGTCACCCGCAGACCCGCGCGCAGCATCGTGCGCAGGGGATGTTCGGCGATCGTATCCACCACGCGCAGACGGACATTCGACAGCGGGCACACGGTCAGGGGGATCTCCTCGTCCACCAGACGCTGCACGAGTGCCTGGTCCTCGAGACAGCGCACACCGTGGTCGATCCGCTCGGCGCCGAGGAGATCCAATGCCTGCCAGATATATTCGGGCGGGCCCTCCTCGCCGGCGTGCGCCACCACGTGCAGACCCTCGGCGCGGGCGTGGGCGAAGACGTCCTCGAACAGCGTCGGCGGGTAGCCGACCTCTGCGGAATCGAGTCCGACGCCGATGATCGGCGCCTGCAGTCTCAGGATCTCCGCGAGCACCTCCTCCGCGTCGTGCACGGGTTGGTCGCGCAGGAACGCCGCGATCAGGCCGCTGCTCACGCCGAACTCGCGCTCACTGGCGGCGAGCGCGTCGAGGATCCCGTCCAGCACCACCTGCAGCGGAACACCGCGCGAGACGTGGGCCTGCGGGTCGAAGAAGATCTCCGCGTGCCGCACTCCCGCGGCGGCCGCACGGCGCAGGTAGTCCCGGGTGAGGTCGGCGAAGTCCTCCGCCGTCCGCAGCACCGCCATGTTCGCGTAGTACAGGTCGAGGAACGACTGCAGATCGGTGAACTCGTAGCGCGATTCGAGATCGGCCAGGTCCACGTAGGGCAGGTGCATGCGGTTGCGCTCGGCCAACGCGAAGATCAGCTCCGGGCCGAGCGCCCCCTCGATGTGCATGTGCAACTCCGCGAACGGCAACGCGGCCATGTTCGTCAACGCCCCTTCCACACGGGGGCCCGCTTCTCCGCGAACGCGGTGGCCCCCTCCCGCGCGTCCTCGGAACCGAACACGGGGCCGATCACCTCGAGCTGCCGGGTGAACGCCTCGTCGGCGGGCCAGTCGCGGGCACGGACGAGCACCTCCTTGGTCTTGGCGACGGCGAGCGGGCCGTTGGCCGTGATCCGGTCGGCGAGCGCGAGCGCGCCGTCGAGCGCGCCGCCCGGCTCGGTCAGCGTGTTCACGAACCCGTACGCGGCGGCCTCCGCGGCCGTGAACGGATCGCCGGTCAGGGCGTACTCCATCGCCTTCTGGTACGGAATCCGCTCGGGCAGCCGCAACAGGCCACCGGCCCCGGCCGCCAGCCCGCGCTTGACCTCCGGAATGCCGAACTTGGCCTCGCGCGACGCCACCACCAGATCCGTCGCGAGCACCAGTTCCGTGCCGCCCGCCAGCGCATACCCTTCCACGGCCGAGATGATCGGCTTGCGCGGCGGCGCCTCCGTGAAGCCGAGGCCCCTGCCCGGCACCACGACGTTCTCGCCGGCCACGAATGCCTTGAGATCCATACCCGCGCAGAAGTTCCCACCGGCACCGGTCAGGATCGCGAGGGACAGATCCGGATCCTCGTCCAACTCGTCGACGGCGGCGGCGAGACCGCGGCTCACCGCGCCGTTGATCGCGTTGCGCGCCTCCGGACGGTTGATCGTGATCACGAGCACCCGATCGCGGCGGTCGAGCAGGACCTCATCCGACATCGACATATCCCTTCGTCGTGGAGCAGAAACCTGGCGAACCGTGCACACCCTGCAGCCAAGACCGTACCGACCGCCGGTCGACGCGTCCCGTGGACGTGCGCGGCAGCATGGGCACGCTCGCGCACAGGCGACGCGACGGGCGATACCCCGACAGCACGGCTCGGACGTGCTCGCGGACCGTGTCGAGACCGACGTCGGCGCCGGACTCCCGGACGACGGCCACGCCCAGGTCCGGCCCGCCGGCGGTGGTCACCCCCACCACCGCGGCCTCGGACACCCCGGGGCATTCGAGCAGCGCGACCTCGACCTCTCGGCTGTAGACGACCCCGCCGGGGAACTCGACCGCATCCCCGGCACGGCCCGCGATGCGGAACGAACCGTTGCGACCGACCCGCATCACGTCACCGGTGTGCAGCCATCCCCCGACCGTGGTGCGGGCGGTGGTCGCGGGATCACCCCAGTAGCCCCGCATCACGCTGGGGCCTCGGCACCACAACTCGCCGATACCCGGATCGGATTCGGCGACCGCGAACTCCATTCCCCCGTGCGGTGATTCGAGTAGGTGGTCGTCACCGGAGGCGGCACCGACCCGTTGGATCAGTCCGGCACCACCCGTCTCGGTCATCGCCCAGCCGGAGGCGACGTCGGCTGCCGGGAAGCGGTCGCGCAGGCGACGCAGCATCGGGGTCGAGAGCGGTTCGTCGTCGAGTGCGAGGAACCGCACCGCATCGAACTCGCGGCCGGGCGCCCGGACCATCTGCCGGTAGAGAGGCGCGGCCACCGAAAGACGTTCGACTCGTTCGACATCGAGCGCGTGGAGCAGACCTCCGACGTCGGCGTGGGATTGCAGGACGACGGTGCCGCCCACGACGAGCGTCGGAAGCAACTGCGACACGCAGCCCGCCGCCGAACTGAGCGGCAACGCGATCGCGTGACGTACGCCGCCGACGGCTCCGGCGGCTCCCACATCCAGGTCCCAGGCCCGGATCACCGACTCGATCGTCGAGAGCACGTTCTCGTGGCAGAGTTCGACACCCTTCGGCGGGCCCGTCGTGCCGCCGGTATAGAACAGCAGCGCCGAATCGTCGGGCCCCGCACCGTCGTCGATGAACGGAACCCCCTGCGGCAGTTCGCCGTCCAGCACGAGAACACTGCCGCTGTCGGCCATGATGTGCCGCGTCTCCTCGACGCCGTGGCCCGGATGGATCGGCACCGGCACTCCGCCGGCCAGCAGCACACCGAGAAACGCCTGCACCCAGCGGGCCCCGTTCGGCATGCGGATCGCGACACGGTCACCGATGTCGATTCCCTGCTGGAGTAGACCCCCGGCAACCCGCGACGCCGATGTCCACAACTGTGCGTGCGTGAGGCGCGCACCGCCGACCTCGACGACGGCCTCACGGGAGCCGAAGCGGTGCGCGGCGACGTCGAGGAGTTCGGTGAGCGAGGAGGTCAGCCCGGTGTATCGGAGCAGACCGTCCGTACCGCGCACCAAGCGGTCGTCCCGCAGGCGACCGCGCCCGGCCGGGTACTCGAGCAGCGACGCCATGCCCACCTCCACCGAGTAGGTTCCACCAGCACGACTATATGACCGCCCTCACACTCGCGTCCGTCGAACCGCACCCTCGGCGCGCCGCTACTCCCCGGTGTACGTCGCGTGCCCCGGCCCGACGTCGAGGAAGCTGCGGACGGCCCCCTGCAGATCGGCCGTCGCGAACAGAGCACCGGAGGTCTCCGGTGTGATCGAATCCGCATGCGCGACACCGCCGGAACGCCACGCCGAGACAATCTCCTTGGTGGCGGCGTGCGCGCGGGTGGGACCGTCCGCGAGGCGCGCGACCAGCGACCGGGCCGCGCCGTCGACGTCCTCGTGGACGTAGTTGACGACACCCCACTCGTGCATGGTCGCCGCGTCGTACAGGTCCGCGGTCATCACCAACTCCCGGGCGCGTCCCGATCCGGCGCGTTCGGCCAGACGCTGCGGGCCGCCCATCGAGGGCGTCAACCCGACAACGGTCTCGACCAGTCCGAACTTCGCCTTCGGACCGGCAACGACGATGTCGCACGCGAGCGCGATCTCGAACGCGGCGGTGAGGGTCAACCCGTGGGCGGCGAAGACGACGGGGCACGGCAACACCTCGAGTGGATGCCCGATCTGCGCGAACAGCGACTGCCACAGTGCGGTGCCCTGTTCCACCGTGAGCCCGTCGAACACGTGGACATCCACGCCGCCCGAGACCACCTTGCCCTCGGCCCGCAACAGCACCGCCCGCGGCGGCCGGGCAGTGAGGTCCGCGATGTCGGCGATGACCGCGTCGAACATGGCCCGGTCGAACAGGTTCAGCGGCCCGTGCGCGAAGGTGAGGATCGCGATCTCGGCACCGGCGTCGGTGGTGACGCGCTCGAGTCGGGTCGGACGGGATCCTGCGGCGGACACGGCGTCAGGTTCGGTCATGGGCACAGAATGCCACCGTCACGCGGCCGGCGCGATCGGCAGCCCCAGCACCGTGGTCATCGCCCGGCCGAAGCTGTCCGGATCGCCGATCAGCCAGCCGTGACAGCCGGGGACCCGGTGCACGTGCGGGTCGCGCAGCGCTCCCCGCAGTGACTCGAAGCTGGCGCGGGGGATGAACGTGTCGCCGTGGCTCCACACCATCGTGGTCGGTACGCCGCGCTCGGCGATCCGGGACGCCTCGGCCCGCAGATCGGCGCCGCGGGCCAGTTCACCGATCCGCCACAGCGTTGCCGGGCTGCGGACCGCGTTGCGCAGCGCGTCGCCGGCGATCGACGCGATCGCGCTCGCCGGGGTCCGGGCGAGGACAGCGTCGACGGCCGCGGATGCGCCCCACCGCCAGAGGGGACGTTCGCGGAGTTCGCGCGGCGGCCCACCGGGCGCCCAGGCCCCACCACCCACAGAGTTGACCAGCACCAACCTCGACACCCGCGCCCCGAGGTCGTGCGTCGACGCGATCCCCACCCCGCCGCCGAACGAGTGCCCGACGAGCATCACGGGCCCGTCGACACCGACCGTGTCGAGGAACCGGTCCAGCCACCGCGCGTAGCCTCCGAACCCGTCCCGGTGCGGGGGCAGCGCGTCGGTTCCGGCGAAGCCGGGTAGCGCGGGCGCGTACACGCGCACACCGGTGGCCGCGAGTCGCTCGACTGCGCCCGCATAGGTGCGGTGGGTGAGCCCGAACCCGTGGAGAAACACCACCGGTGACCCCGATCCGGCCACGCCGTACGGCGCGTTCCGCCCGTCCACCACGACGTCCCGCCAGCGGACCTCCGCAGAGCGGGCCTCGATCGAACTGTGAACGGGTGGATACTGGCGCACAGGACGACCTCGACTTCCGGAACCGGATGGGACAGGTCGCAGCGTGCCCTGGAATCGTCCCGTCGGGGACGGTAGATCTACCGGTATCCATACGTGCTTCGCTACGGCGGGTATCCGCGCCACACACGGAATGACCAGGTCAGGTTCGATCGTGTTCGGCCACCCAGGCCGCGATCTGGGCGCGTGAGCCGAATCCGAGCTTGGCGAGCACGCGTTCGACGTGACCCTCCGCGGTGCGCGGCGAGATCACCAGCTTCTCCGCGATCTCGCGGTTCGTCAGCCCGCGGGCGACGAGATCCGCGACCTGACTTTCGCGGCGGGTCAGCGCCGGCGTCTCGGGGGTCGGCATCACGATCCGCATCGGCGCCGTCGGGGCCTCCATCTCGGCGCGGGACAGTTCGAACCCGTCCCGGCGGCCGAGCGCGTAGTCGACGGCTTCGGCGAACTCGAGTGCCGCCCCGTTCGCGAACGCTGCCTCGAACGCCCGGTCGCCGAGAATCTGACGGCACAACCGCCGGCATTCCTCGTGGGGGGCGAGCATGGTCGTTATCAGCGCGACGGACACACCCATGGACTGCCGAAGGG
Source organism: Rhodococcus sp. TAF43 (assembly GCF_052113525.1). Classification (NCBI taxonomy): domain Bacteria; kingdom Bacillati; phylum Actinomycetota; class Actinomycetes; order Mycobacteriales; family Nocardiaceae; genus Rhodococcus; species Rhodococcus sp. TAF43. Next base: position 62,987 of record NZ_JBFRDL010000002.1, on the reverse strand, counting down.
CTTCCGCGGCACCGGACAGGATCGCCGCTCGCTCGCCTTCCCGGAGAGCCGCGGCCCCCCACGCCATCGACTCGAGGCAGCCCGCGCCCCCGAAGTGATCGTCGACCCGGCGGGTCAGTTGCAGCGCCTCGACGAACAATCCGGACGCGCGAGCACGGTCGCCCTGCCACCACAAGGCCACGCCCAGCATGAACATCGCCCGCGCCCGGAACTCGCACTCACCACGTGCGGCCGTGATCGCGACGACCTCCTCGTGACAGGCCTTCGCTCGCGCGATGTCGCCGCTCATGCCGCCGACCAGTCCGAGACCCTGCAGGACGCAGATCAGCCGATGCGGATCGGCTTCCTCCCGAAACGGACCGACCGCCTGCTCGAAGAAGCCGGTCGCGCGCTCGAACTCACGCCGGAACATCGCTTGGCGACCACAGGCGTGTGCGACCGTCGCGTCGACCAGCGGATCTCCGATGAGCTCGGCGAGGTGTGCGGCGTGCGCGATCAAGTCCGCACCCGCCGCGAAGTCGTCCTGCATGCCCGCCAGTTGACTCGCCGCACACATCGCCCCCACCCGGACCCGATCGGGACGGTCCTCGGCCCGCTCGAGCGTCCGCGCGAGCCATCGTCGGGCTTCGCCGAACATCCCGCGACAGAACCAGAACGGGAAGATCGCGACCGCCATGCCCACCCCCGCGTCTGCCTCGCCCGGTTCGGTGACGCAGAACTCCAGCGCGTCACGCAGGTTCGCCTGTTCCCGGTCGAGTCGGGCGATCGACTCCGGTTGTCGGGGCCCGATCCAGCCGGCCGCCGCGCGCTCGGCGAAGCCACGAAACCAGTCGCGGTGGTGCCGCCGACAGCGCACGTGCTCGCCGGATTCCTCGAGCTTCTCCAGGCCGTAGTCGCGCAGAGTCTCGAACATGCCGTACCGCACCACCGGGCCGGAACCCTCCACGAGGAGGATCGACTTGTCGACCAGCGAGGCCACGACGTCCAGAACCTCCCCCGGCGCGGCGTCATCCACGCAGATGCCCTCTGCAGCATCGAGTTCGAAACCACCCGAGAACACCGCCAACCGAGTCCACATCCGACGTTCCTTCGGCGTGCACAACTCGTAACTCCAGTCGACGGAACAGCGCAGAGTCTGCTGCCGCGTCGGAGCGACCCTGCTACCCGCGGTGAGGAGCCGGAACCTGTCCGTCAGGCGCTCGAGAATCTGGTCCGGGGACAGGGCACGGACCCTGGCAGCGGCCAACTCGATCGGCAGGGGCAAACCGTCCAGGCGATGGCAGATGCGAGCAATCGCAACTCGATTGTATTCGGTGACAACGAAATCCGGCAGCGCCGAGCGTGCTCGATCGACGAACAGCGTCACCGCTTCGTACCGGGGAAGCGCGTGCAGTGTCGGTGGTGCGTCCGGATCCGGAACCGCCAAGGGTGGCACCCGCAAGATCGCCTCCCCACCCACACCGAGCGGCTCCCGGCTGGTGGCGAGCACCCGTACGCGGGGGCACTCGCGCAGGAGCACCGACGTCAACTCGGCGGCCGCGGCCACCAGGTGCTCGCAGTTGTCCAGAATCAACAACGCGTCCCGATCCGCGAAGTGCTCGACGAGCAGGTCCATCGGAGACCGGGCCGCCTGGTCGTGCAGCCCGAAGACGGCGGCGACGGTGTCGGGCACCAGCTCGGGGTCGTGCAGTTCCGCGAGCTCGACGAGCCACACACCGTCGGCGAAATCGCGCCGCACGTCCTCGGCCACCCGCAGCGCGAGCCGAGTCTTGCCGACACCCCCGATACCCGTCAACGTCACCAGCCGCGCCGACGAGAGTAAACGCTTGACCGCAGTGAGCTCGCGCCGACGTCCGATGAACGTGGTCAGCGCGGAGGGCAGATTCCCGACCTTGCTCCGGACGGTGGTCGCCATCAACCGTCACGCTCCCTCGCGCTCCCTGCAGCTTCGACGGTACGCCGCGAACCCGCACTACCGTTGGGCCCGTGGACGCGCATCAGATCGACATCATCCGGCTCGCCTGGTCTCGGGAACTCGGTCTCCCCGACCGCGCCCTCGACTCCCCCGGCACCCGCCACGTGCGGGTCGACGAGACCGCGAACCGGATCCGGTTCGTGACGATCGCCGGTGCCAGCGCGCTCGTGGGCCCGGCGTGGGCCGCCGAACGCGCGGAAGAATGGTCCGACGACGAGCTGGCCCGCTCCGGCGCTCTGTCCGCACTCGCGAAGGATCACGCGGGTCGCAGCGGCGGACCCACCGAACTGGCCTGGGCCGCGGATTTCGGGACGGACATCGCGGTCGAGGAACCGCTTGTCTCGCACGACCTCGCGCACGTTCTCGAACTGCAGAACCTCTGCCCGCCCGACGACGTCGCGGAGGCCGGACTCGCCGACAAGGGCGCCTGGTTCACCGTCGTCGACGACGCCCACCGTCCACTTTCCTCGGCCGGCTACACGGAGTGGCAGGGCATCGTCGCGGACATGGGCGCGCTGACGGCACCCGCTGCCCGCCGGCGTGGGTTCGGTGCGACCGCAACACTGCTGGCCACCAACGATGCGCTCGACGCCGGGCTGATCCCCCAGTGGCGTGCGCACCGCGACAACGTCGCTTCCCGCCGACTGGCCTCCACGCTGGGATACGAGGAACTCGGAACCTCGGTGTCGATCGAGGTCGCTCCCAGTACCGTGTGAAGTGGGGGTGACACGGCAGCGGCGAGGCCGAGACACGGAGCTGATGCGCGATGAGCGAGAGCACGGACAGGAAGGACACCGAAGACGTCGGAGCCGATTTCGTGGAACCGGGCAAGGAGTTCACCCGCGACACGAACTACATCACGACACGGATCACTGCCGACGGCCGTGACGGCTATCCCGTCGAGCCCGGCCGGTACCGCCTGATCGTGGCCCGCGCCTGTCCGTGGGCCAACCGGTCGATCATCGTGCGACGTCTACTGGGGCTGGAAGGCGTTCTGTCCATGGGGATCTGCGGGCCGACCCACGACGAACGCAGCTGGACGTTCGATCTCGATCCCGGCGGGGTGGACCCGGTGCTGAAGATCCCCCGACTGCAGGACGCGTACTTCGCCCGCTTCCCCGGATACTCGCGCGGGATCACGGTGCCGGCGATCGTCGAGATCGAGACCGGGCAGGTCGTCACCAACGACTTCCCGCAGATCACGCTGGACCTGTCCACCGAGTGGAAGGAATTCCACCGCGAGGGGGCCCCGGACCTGTATCCGGAGGACCTGCGCGGCGAGATCGACGAGGTGTCCGAACTGGTGTTCCACGACGTCAACAACGGCGTCTACCGCTGCGGTTTCGCCGGCTCACAGGAGGCGTACGACGGCGCGTACGACCGTCTGTTCGAGCGCCTCGACTGGTTGACCGAACGTCTGTCGACGCAGCGGTTCCTGGTGGGCGACACCATCACCGAGGCCGACGTCCGACTGTTCACCACGCTCGCCCGGTTCGACGCGGTCTACCACGGCCACTTCAAGTGCAATCGGAGCAAGTTGTCGGAGATGCCGGTGCTGTGGAACTACGCGCGGGATCTGTTCCAGACCCCGGGTTTCGGGGACACGATCGACTTCACCCACATCAAGCAGCACTATTACATCGTCCACAAGGACATCAATCCGACGCAGATCGTGCCCAAGGGCCCCGACCTGTCGCACTGGCTCGAACCGCACGGCCGCGAAGCACTCGGCGGCCGGCCGTTCGGCAGCGGCACCGCGCCGCACCCGCCACGACCGGAAGAGGTTGTGCCGCTGTCACACTGGGCGAGCGCACAGCGGGACTGACCCGCTATTCACCGGTATAGGTACCGAAGCTCCAGTACACGCCCTCCGGATCCCGGCACGTGAATCCCCGGGAACCGTAGTCCTCGTCCTCGAGCCCCTGCACCACCGACGCACCGGCGTCGACGGCGCGCGTGTAGAGCCCGCCGGGATCGTCGGTGACGAGGTACACCGCCCCTACCCCGCTGGGCAGGTCGACGAGGACGGAGTCGGCGCGGGGCGAGCCGAGCATGATGCCGCCTCCCGGCCACACCCTGGTCGTCTCGGCCATATCCGACACCTGCTTCGACTCGCGGTCACAGACCCGTCCAGCGTATCCCGGAGCCTCCGTCCCGGCCCCGGGAATTCGGGGGTCGACAGCCCGGTTTCCCTATAGTCGGATAGCGAGACAGTCGGATATCGCGTGACCGGACGACCGACCGCCGGATACCGAAGTGAGGACTGATGATGGGCGAGAAGCAGGGACGTGTGGAGTCGACCATCGTCTCCGTCCTCGACAATGCCAGCCGGCTGCAGGCTCCGGCCGTGGCCAAGTACGTCGAGCGGGTCCGCCGCGCCCATCCCGACGAGAACCCGGCACAGATCGTCGCGCGGATGGAGAAGATGTTCCTGACCGCGGTCACCGGCAGCGGCAGCGCGGTGGGGGCGGCAGCGGCCGTTCCGGCCGTGGGAACCGTGACCTCGATCGCGGCGGTGGGCGCCGAGACCGCGTTCTTCCTCGAGGCGTCGGCCCTGCTGACCCTCGCGATCGCCGCGGTGCACGGCATCTCCCCGCAGGATCACCAGCAGCGCCGCGCGCTCGTGCTGGCGGTGGCCCTGGGCGAATCGGGCATGGAGATCGTCGAGCGTGCGACCGGCCTGACGGCGACCAATTGGGCACGACTTGTCACCGGCCGGATTCCGCCGAGCACGATGCGGGCGATGAACAGCTCGCTGGTCCGCAAGTTCGTGACCAAGTACGCGGCCAAGCGCAGTGCCCTGATCCTCGGCAAGCTGCTCCCCGCCGGGGTCGGCGCGGTGATCGGTGGTGCCGGAAATCGCGCGATCGGCCGCGGCGTCGTCGACAATGCGCGTGAGGCATTCGGCCCGGCACCGGCCCTCTGGCCGGACCGACTCCGCGCGGTCGACGGCGCAGCACGACTGCAGGTGGTCCCACCACTGCCGGGCGAGGCTCGCCGCATGCGGTCCTGAGACCGGGTCAGCTCCGACGAAAGGATGTCGTCGTGTTCCCCGTATCCCCCGAGGTTCCCCACGTACTCACCTCCGGATCGGGCGATCGCACGGTGGTGCTGCTCCACGGCTACTCGGATCACGGCGGCACCTGGCAGAAAGTGGTGCCGACGCTCGGCGAGCGCTTCCGGGTCCTCGTCGTCGACCTGCCTGGTTTCGGCCTCAGCGCCGGATCGTGGTCCGAGCCGCTGATCGACGGCTACGTCGACATCCTCGCCGCCCTCGTCGACGACGAGACCGGACCGGTGAGTGTGATCGGCAACTCGCTCGGCGCGGTGACCGCCCTCGCCTTCGCCTCCGCGCGCCCCGACCTGGTGACCGACGTGGTCCTCGCGGACATGCCGGGGGTGACCGGGATTCCGCGCTCGTGGACCCGCGGCGCACGGTTCGGTGTGGATCGCGTGACGCGGGCGCTCACCGGCCCGGTGCCCGACCGGTACCTGCAGCAGATGATCGGCACCCTGTATGCCGGTGCAGCGCTGCGACATCCGCGCCGGGCCGATGCCCGGGTGCGCGCCGACTACACCCAGCACTACGCCACCAAGGCGCAGGTAGCCGACCTGCTCGCGATCGGGCGGGTCGTCATCCGGGAGATCGCGGAGTTGCCCGTCGCGACGATGGTGGACGAGTTGACCGTCCCGGCCCTCCTGCTGTGGGGCGCCAACGACCTGCTCACCCCCGCCCGCGCGGCCCACCGGATCACCCGGTCCGTCGACCGCCGGGTTGCGATCATCCCGAGTTGCGGGCACTGCCCACAGCTGGACTGCCCCAGCGAATTTCTCGCGGAGGTCATCCCCTTTCTCGAACGGTGAGCACCGTGCCGATCGGTACAGTTGTAGCCATGCGTGCCCAGGTCCGAGTGTCCTTCGCTCGACTCGCGGCACTGTGTGCGCTCGCGTTCGGTGTCCTGGCGATGCACCACGTCACGACCGGCCCCCTCGTCTCGACACCGTCGGGCGCGGACTCCGCGCATCACGCACTCGGCCACCACAGCGGCACGGGGTCGGACGGCTCCGCCGACGCCCCGATCCACCCGCCGGACCACGACAGCTTCCACATGTGTCTGGCGGTACTCCTCGCCGCGACGCTCACCCTCGCCGTGTGGTTGCTGCTGCGGACCGCGCGGGAACAGCGCGTGCGCCCGCGCCGTGCTTCCGGGCCGGCGCGCCGGGCGGGACGCGGTCCGCCCTTCGCGCCGTCCACCTCGGTCTTCCTCTCGTCACTGTGCATCCTGCCGGTGTGACAGGGCCACTGCGGCGCGACCTTCGGGTCGTTCCGGCCGCAGTCCGGTCCTTGATCCCGCACACGAGTGCACACACGTAAGGAACGACACGTCATGAAAACCAAGCGCATGCTGGTCGGAATCGGTGCGGCGGCGGCCGCCGTCACCCTCGTCGTCGGCTGTTCGAACAACGACTCAGGCACCGCCACCTCGGCCACCGGCACCTCGACGACCACGTCGGCGAGCGCGTCGGGAACCGCCGAACAGGGCGGCCCGCACAACGACGCGGACGTCGCCTACGTCGAGATGATGATCCCGCACCACGAGCAGGCCGTGGAGATGGCCGAACTGGTGCCGAGCCGGAGCGGGAATCCCGACGTCGTCGCCCTCGCCGCCCAGATCGAGAAGGCCCAGGCCCCCGAGATCGAGCAGATGGAGGGCTGGCTGAAGGCCTGGGGCGTTCCCGAACCGAGCCATGTCGGGACGCCCGGTGCCACCGCCAGCCCCAACGGCATGGACCGCGACGGCTCTGACCACGACGGTATGGGCCACGGCACCTCGGCCCCCATGGCATCGATGTCCGGCACGCCCGGCATGGAGGGCGGTCATGAAGGGATGATGACGGGCGAGCAGATGCAGGCCCTCGAGAACGCGAACGGACCCGAGTTCGACCGGATGTGGCTCGAGATGATGATCGAGCACCACCAGGGCGCGGTCGCCAGCTCCGAGCAGATCCTCCAGACCGGTGAGAGCCAGCAGGTGCGCGACCTGGCCCAGCAGATCGTCGCGAGCCAGCAGGCGGAGATCGCCCAGATGGAAGCTCTCCTGAGCAAGTAGTCCCAGCTGCGTAGTGCAGACCGGCCGGTACCCTCTCAAGAATTCGATCGACTGTGATCGCCGCGGAGGGGGATTCGTGAGTTCAGCCATGCAGTTCGGTCCGCCCGGGGGCTACAGGCCGGCAGGGAGTTACGGGCCGGCGGGGAGCTACGGGCCGGCGGGACCGGCCGCGCCGGCCATCGAGGCGCGGGGACTGTCCAAACAGTTCAAGACGATTCGGGCCGTGTCCGACCTGAGTTTCTCGGTCCCGCACGGCTCGGTCACCGGGTTCCTCGGGCCCAACGGGGCGGGAAAGACCACCACTCTGCGGATGCTGCTCGGGCTCGTGCGCCCGAGCGCCGGAGGCTCGACGATCTTCGGTCGGCCGTTCGGTGCGATCGACGAGCCCGCGCGAGCCGTCGGCGCCGTCCTCGACTCCCGCGGGCTGCACCCGAAACGCACCGCACTCCACCATCTCCGGATGTACTGCGCTGCGATCGGTGTGCCGGACGATCGAGCCCTGTACGTGCTGCACCTGGTCGGGCTGGCCGACGCGGCCGACCGCAAGGCCGGCACCTTCTCCCTGGGCATGCGCCAGCGATTGACCCTCGCGACCGCCCTGCTCGGCGATCCGCAGATCCTCGTGCTCGACGAGCCGTCCAACGGTCTCGATCCCGAGGGCATCGCGTGGCTGCGCGACTTCCTGGTCGCCTTCGCCCGGTCCGGTCGCACCGTGCTGGTGTCGAGCCACCAGTTGCGTGAGGTCGAGCAGATGGTCGATCACCTGGTGATCGTCAGCCGTGGGTCGCTGGTGTTCCAAGGCGCCATGGATCAGCTCCGAGGAGCCCACCGCGCACGACTGCTCGTCGCGTGCTCCGACCCGGTCCGGCTCGCGACAGCCCTCGCGGCCGCCGGAATCATCGACATCCAGCACCTCGCCGACGGGCGGATCGCGATCTCCGGATCCGACCCCGCCACGGTGGGACGGGTCGCCGCCGACGTCGAGGTGACGGTGTTCGGCGCGTCCACCGAGCACGTCGATCTCGAGCAGGTCTTCCTGGCGATGACGTCGGGGCAGTACGCGGCCCCCGGTCACGGCTTCGGCCCCGGCCTGCCGCCGCAGGGTCCGCCCGGTCCCCCGCCGCCGGGATACGGCGCCCCACCGGGATACACGCCGACTCCGCCGCCCCAGCATTGGTTCGGTCCGACCGACGGAGGCGGACAGTGACCACACGCCTGCTCACCGCGGAGTTCCGCAAAGTCACATCGCTCAGGTTCTGGTGGGCGCTGGGCCTGGCCCCGCTGCTGGTCGGCGTGATGTCCAGCGCGATCAGCATCCCGATGTTCAATGCGGTCGCGGACGAGGTCGCCTCGACGGAGGCGAACACCGCCGCCGCCGCGATCGGACTGTTCGTCGCGCTGGGCCTGGTATTCCTGTTCTCGGCGCTGTTCGGGGCCGTCAACGCCGGCACCGAGTATCGCCACAACACGCTCACCACGACCTTCCTCACCGCCCGGGGGCGCGACGGAGTCCTGGCCGCGAAGCTCGCGGTGACGGCCCTGTTCGGCCTCCTCTACTGCCTCGTCATCGAGGTCGTGAGCGTGCCCCTGCTGCTCGCCCTGTCGGACAACTTCGAGATCGACGGGACGATCGTCGGTGTACTGGCGATCGGCCTGGTCGCGTCGACGCTGTGGGCGCTGATCGGCGCCGGTCTGGCTCTCGCGACGGGTTCGTCGATCGCCAGCGCCGTCGGGCTCGTGGTCTGGTACGTCATGGGCGAAGGCATCGTGCGCCTGGTGCTGGCCGGGCTCGGTGCCGACGCGGTCGCCCAATGGCTCCCGGGCTCGGTCACCGTCACCGCCTTCGTCGGCACGATCGACCACAGCGCCCTCGACGGCATGCCCGGCTGGCCGCTGTCGCTGCTGGTGCTGTGTCTGTGGGCCGTCGCGTCGTGCGGACTCGGTTGGTGGGCCACCCGCTCGCGCGACATCACCTGACACCGCGGGCAACACGGACACCGGCCTCGACACGACCTGTCACCGGGCCGGACTACCGTTGATCGCGATGGGTACACACGACGCGACAACGGTGTCCGGCGAGCACCGCGGCTGGATACGACGACTCGGAGCCGAGTGCTGGAACCACCGCAGAACCGCGGTCGGGGCGCTCACCGTGACGGTGGTGGCGGCAATCATCGACATCGTCTTCCCGCTGCTGACGAAGGTCGCGCTCGACGCGGCGTCAGCGGGCGAGTCCACCGTCACCAAGGTCATCACCGGCGTGGCGGGACTCATCGCGGTCCTCGCTGTCGTCCGCTTCGGCTGTCAGTACGGCCGCCGGATGCTCGCCGGCCGGCTCTCCCTCGACGTGCAGCACGACCTCCGCCTCGGGCTGCTGGGATCGCTGCAGCGCCTCGACGGCCGCGGCCAGGACCAGATCCGGACCGGCCAGGTGGTCTCCCGCTCGATCACCGACCTCCAGTTGGTGCAGGGACTGCTGGCGATGGTGCCGATGTCGGCGGGAGTGGTGCTGCAGTTCGTCCTCGCGCTGGGGATCATGGCGTGGCTGTCGCCGCTGCTGACGCTGGTCGCGCTCGTCGTGGTCCCCGCGGTGGCCCTGGTGGTCTACCTGGTGCGCCCGGTCCTGTTCGCCGCGACATGGTCGGCGCAGCAGCGGGCCGCCGACCTCGCCCAGCACGTCGAGGAGACCGTCACCGGTGTCCGGGTCGTCAAGGGGTTCGGGCAGGAGGCGCGGGCGGTCGACCAGCTCGAGGACCTCGGCCGCACGCTGTACGCCGAACGCATGCGGGCGGCACGGATCAACGCGCGGTTCGCGCCGTCGATGGCCGCGCTCCCCCAACTCGGTCTCGTCGGTGTGGTCGCGCTCGGCGGCTACCTCGCGCTCCACGGCACGATCACCGTCGGCACGTTCCTGGCGTTCGCGGCGTACGTCACGATGATGACGACCGCGACCCGGACGCTGTCGCAGGTCGTGATCATGGCGCAGCTGTCCCGGGCCGCCGTCGAGCGGGTCTACGAGGTGATCGACACCGAGCCCGACGTCTCCGATCCGCCGCACCCCGTCGATCTCCCGAGCGGTCCCCTCGGCGTGGAACTGCGCGACGTCGAGTTCGCCTTCGAGGAGGACCGCAGCGTGCTCTCGGGTCTCGACCTGTCGATCGCGCCGGGCGAGTCGGTGGCCGTAGTGGGTCCGGCGGGTTCGGGCAAGACCGCACTGTCGCTGCTCCTACCGCGCTTCTACACCCCGAGCGCCGGGACGGTGTCCCTCACGAGCGACGGCCGGGAGTTCGACGTGTCGGCGCTGCGCGCCGACCAGCTCCGCGAGGCGGTCGGCCTCGTTTTCGACGAGCCGTTCCTGTTCTCCGACACCGTCGCTGCGAACATCGCACTGGGCCGGCCCGACGCCAGCTCCGAGGAGATCCGCACCGCCGCGAAACTGGCCCAGGCCGACGAGTTCATCTCGTCGCTGTCCGACGGCTACGACACCGTGGTCGGCGAACGCGGCCTGACGCTGTCCGGCGGGCAACGCCAGCGGGTCGCGCTGGCCCGTGCCCTGCTCGTCGATCCCCGGGTCCTGATCCTGGACGACGCGACGTCGGCGGTGGACGCGAACACCGAGGCCGTCATCTTCGACGCACTCCGCGACGGTCGGCGCCGGACGACGCTGATCCTCGCGCACCGACGGTCCACGCTGACCCTGGCGGACCGTGTCGCGGTCCTCGACGGCGGCCGCATCGTCGACATCGGAACAGTCGACGAACTGGACGAGCGGTGCGCGCTGTTCCGCACGCTGCTCGCGGCGCCCGACCCGGCCGACCCCGCAGACCCGGACGGAAACGGCTTCGCCGCAGTCACGGCACCGATCGCGGAGCCCCCCGAGGCGCAGTTGTGGCCGGCTGTGGACGCGGCCGCAGCGGATGACGCGGCGACCGCCGGGAACGGGTCCGCGCAGGCAGGTCCGGGAACCGGGCACGGTGGCGGCGGCCACGGCGGCGGCCCGATGGCCGGCGCCCTGGGTGGTGTCGCCGCGACCCCCGAACTGCTCCGCGCCGTCGAGGCGCTGCCGCCGGCCGAGGAGGACCCGCACACCGACACCACCGGGCTGCGCCGCGACGACTCCGAGTTCCGACTGGGCCGGCTGCTGCATCCGGTGCGCTGGATCCTGGCGGGCGTCGTCGCGTGTCTGGCCCTGGACTCGCTGATCGGCATCACATTCCCGTCGATCGTCCGGTACGCGCTCGACCATGGCGTGGCCGCCGCCGACTCGGGTCCGCTGTGGGCCGCGACCGCCGTGGGCACCCTGCTCGCGCTGGTCGGCTGGCTCGTGGTCGCGGTGCTCACGGTGATCACCTCCCGTGCCGGGGAGCGCGTGCTGTTCGGGCTGCGGGTGCGCAGCTACGCACACCTGCAGCGACTCGGCCTCGACTACTACGAACGTGAACTGTCGGGCCGGATCATGACCCGCATGACGACCGACGTCGACGCGCTGTCGTCGTTCATCCAGACGGGACTGTCGACGGCGGTGGTCGCGTTGCTCACGCTCGGCGGTATCGCCGTCGCCCTGCTGGTGACCGATGCGACACTCGCGCTGGTCGCCCTCGCCGCGCTCGTCCCGCTCGCGGTCGCGACGATCGTGTTCCGCCGCGTGTCCGGCACCGCGTACTCGGTCTCCCGCGAACGAATCTCGATCGTCAACGCCGATTTCCAGGAGAACATCGCCGGCCTGCGAGCGGCGCAGGCCTACCGTCGCGAGGGGTTCGCGGCGCGGCGGTTCGCCGAGCGCGCGGACAGCTACCGCCGCAGCCGCATGCGCTCGCAGCGGGCCATCTCGGTGTACTTCCCGTTCATCACGCTGCTGTCGGACCTCGCTCTCGCCGCGGTCGTGTTCGTGGGCGCGCATCGTGTCGCGGACGGTTCCGCGACGGCCGGCACCCTCGTCGCGTTCGTGCTGTACCTGGGCCTGCTGTTCGGGCCGATCCAGCAGCTGTCGCAGGTGTTCGACGGCTACCAGCAGGCCGCCGTCGGGTTGCGGCGGATCGCCGACCTGCTCGCCACCCCGAGCTCGATCGAAACGGCCGACGCCGGCGACACCGTCCCGATCGAGGGTCATCTGCGCGGCGACGTGACGTTCGACGACGTGACCTTCCGCTACCAGGGCGCCGACTCGGATGCCCTCAGCGACATCGACCTGCACATCCCCGCCGGCACGACGGTCGCGCTGGTGGGCCGCACCGGCGCAGGCAAGTCGACCGTCGTGAAGCTGCTCGCTCGCTTCTACGATCCGACGTCCGGATCGGTCCGGGTCGACGCGGAAGACCTCCGCCGCTACCCGCTGCACACGTACCGGGGCCGGCTCGGGGTCGTCCCCCAGGAGGCACACCTGTTCACCGGCACCGTGGCGAGCAACATCGCGTACGGACGACCGGATGCGAGCCGCGGCGAGATCGAGGCGGCGGCGCGGGCGGTGGGTGCACTGCCGACCATCGCGGCGCTGCGCGGCGGCATGAACCAGCCGATCGGCGAACGCGGGCAGGGGCTGTCCGCGGGTCAGCGTCAGCTCATCGCGCTCGCGCGTGCCGAGATGGTCGATCCGGACCTGCTCCTGCTCGACGAGGCGACCGCGACCCTCGACCCGGCGACCGAGCGCGTGGTCCTCGAATCGAACCGAATGGTCACTCGAAAGCGCACGTCGGTGGTGGTCGCGCATCGCCTGGCGACCGCCGCCCGGGCGGATCTGATCGTGGTGGTCGACGGTGGCCGGATCGTCGAAACCGGTGCTCACAGCACACTTCGACATTCGGGCGGGCACTACGCGAGGCTCTGTGATGCGGCGGCCAGTCATCAGGGGAATAATTCGTCGTCGAGAACCGTCATCGATGGTGACCGCATCGCAACAATGTGAGACAGCCGACACGCGACGGACCGGATGCCCGAGCTCGACGCGCGGAGGCTAGCCTCATGTGTATAGGCGCTCTGATCGGGTACCGAAGAAAGAAACGAGGCGAACACCTGCCGTGAGCAGCAGCTCTACTTCCCAGTTCGGACAGAACCAGTGGTTGGTTGACGAGATGTACCAACGCTTTCAGGATGACCCCTCATCCGTGGACGCTAGTTGGCACGAGTTTCTGACGGATTACTCGCCCGATGCGGCGAATGCGGGCGGGAACGGTGAGGCGCTGAACGGCGCCGGTGATGTCGCCACGAAGGCAGCCAACGGTGCTGCGGCTGCGGCACCTGCCGCCCCGGCACCCGCTGCCACTCCGGCCCCGAAGGCCGCGCCCCCGCCGGCACCCAAGCCCGCAGCTGCCCCCCAGGCAGCCGCCCCCAAGCCTGCGGCCGCCAAGGCCGCCGCTCCCCAGGCTGCCCCCGCCTCGGAAACTCCCGCTCAGAACACCAACCAGGTGCTGCGCGGTGCGGCCGCCACCGTGGCCCGCAACATGTCGGCTTCGCTCAACATCCCGACTGCCACCAGCGTTCGCGCCATCCCGGCGAAGCTGATGTTCGACAACCGGATCGTCATCAACAACCACCTCGCCCGTACCCGTGGCGGCAAAGTCTCGTTCACCCACATCCTGGGTTACGCGATCGTGCAGGCGGTCAAGGCGTTCCCGAACATGAACCGCCACTTCGCGGAGATCGACGGCAAGCCCAACGTCATCACGCCTGCCAGCACCAACCTCGGTCTGGCCATCGACCTGCCCGGCAAGAACGGCAGCCGTTCGCTCGTCGTCGCTGCCATCAAGGGCACCGACTCGATGAACTTCGTGCAGTTCTACAGCGCGTACGAGGACATCGTCCGTCGCGCGCGCGACGGCAAGCTCACGGCCGAGGACTTCTCGGGTGTCACGATCTCGCTGACCAACCCCGGCGGCATCGGCACCGTCCACTCCGTCCCGCGCCTGATGCAGGGCCAGGGCGCCATCATCGGTGCCGGTGCGATGGAGTACCCCGCCGAGTTCCAGGGCGCGAGCGACGAGCGCATCGCGGAGATGGGCGTCGGCAAGCTGATGACGCTGACCTCCACCTACGATCACCGGATCATCCAGGGCGCCGAGTCCGGCGACTTCCTGCGCACGATCCACAACCTGCTGATCAGCGACGAGTTCTACGACGAGGTCTTCCACTCGCTGCACATTCCTTACGAGCCGGTCCGCTGGCGCAAGGATGTGCCGGAGGGCGCGGTCGACAAGAACACCCGTGTGCTCGAGCTCATCGCGGCGTACCGCAACCGCGGTCACCTGATGGCCGACACGGACCCGTTGCAGTTCGTCAAGGACAAGTTCCGCAGCCACCCGGACCTCGACGTCACGACGCACGGCCTGACCCTGTGGGATCTGGACCGCGAGTTCAACGTCGGCGGCTTCCACGGCAAGGCCCGGATGAAGCTCCGCGACGTGCTGAGCATCCTGCGTGACGCGTACTGCCGCCACATCGGCGTCGAGTACACGCACATCCTCGAGCCGGACCAGCAGGCATGGCTGCAGGAGCGCGTCGAGGCCCAGCACGTCAAGCCCACGGTCGCGCAGCAGAAGTACATCCTGAGCAAGCTCAACGCCGCCGAGGCGTTCGAGACCTTCCTGCAGACCAAGTACGTCGGCCAGAAGCGCTTCTCGCTCGAGGGCGCCGAGTCCGTCATCCCGATGATGGACGCCGTCATCGACCAGAGCGCCGAGCACAGCCTCGACGAGGTCGTCATCGGCATGCCGCACCGTGGTCGCCTCAACGTCCTGGCGAACATTGTCGGCAAGCCCTACTCGAAGATCTTCACCGAGTTCGAGGGCAACATGAACCCGGCGGCCGCACACGGCTCCGGCGACGTGAAGTACCACCTGGGCGCCGAGGGCACCTACATCCAGATGTTCGGCGAGAACGACATCAAGGTCTCGCTCACCGCGAACCCGTCGCACCTCGAAGCGGTCGACCCGGTCCTCGAGGGTCTGGTCCGCGCCAAGCAGGACATCCTGGACAAGGGCCAGGAGGGCTTCACCGTCCTGCCGCTGATGCTGCACGGCGACGCTGCCTTCGCGGGCCAGGGTGTCGTGGCCGAGACCCTGAACCTGGCGCTGCTGCGCGGCTACCGCACCGGCGGCACCGTGCACATCGTCGTCAACAACCAGGTCGGCTTCACCACCGCTCCGGAGCACTCGCGTTCGTCCGAGTACTGCACCGACATCGCGAAGATGATCGGCGCACCGATCTTCCACGTGAACGGCGACGACCCCGAGGCCTGTGTCTGGGTGGCGCAGCTCGCCGTCGACTTCCGTGAGAAGTTCGGCAAGGACGTCGTGATCGACATGATCTGCTACCGCCGTCGCGGTCACAACGAGGGCGACGACCCGTCGATGACCCAGCCGGCGATGTACGACGTGATCGACACCAAGCGCAGCGTCCGCAAGAGCTACACCGAGTCCCTCATCGGCCGCGGCGACATCTCGATGAAGGAAGCCGAAGACGCCCTGCGCGACTACCAGGGCCAGCTCGAGCGGGTGTTCAACGAGGTTCGCGAGCTCGAGAAGTTCAAGCCCGAACCGTCGGAGTCGGTGGAGCTGGACCAGACGCCGCCTGCGCGCCTGACCACGGCCGTCGACAAGTCGGTGCTCGAGCGCATCGGTGACGCGTTCGTCAACGTGCCCGAGGGCTTCACGGTGCACCCGCGCGTCAAGCCGGTCATCGAGAAGCGTCGCGAGATGTCCCGCGAGGGCCACATCGACTGGGCGTTCGCCGAGCTCCTGGCGTTCGGCTCGCTGGTCGAGCAGGGCGCACTGGTGCGCCTGACCGGCCAGGACTCGCGCCGCGGCACGTTCACGCAGCGCCACTCGGTGCTCATCGACCGCAAGAACGGCGACGAGTACAACCCGATCTCCGAGATCGCGGCAAACGCCGACAACGGCGGCAAGTTCATGGTCTACGACTCGGCCCTGACCGAGTACGCGGGCGTGGGCTTCGAGTACGGCTACTCGGTGGGCAACCCCGACGCGCTGGTGCTGTGGGAGGCGCAGTTCGGTGACTTCGTCAACGGCGCGCAGACCATCATCGACGAGTTCATCAGCTCCGGTGAGGCCAAGTGGGGCCAGCTGTCGGACGTCGTGCTGCTGCTGCCGCACGGCCACGAGGGCCAGGGTCCGGACCACACCTCCGGTCGTATCGAGCGGTTCCTGCAGCTGTGCGCCGAGGGCTCGATGACCGTTGCCGTGCCGTCCACTCCGGCCAGCTACTTCCACCTGCTGCGTCGCCATCACCTCGACGGCATCCGCCGCCCGCTGGTGGTGTTCACGCCGAAGTCGATGCTGCGCAACAAGGCCGCGGTCAGCAACCTCGAGGACTTCACGACCGGCAAGTTCCGCTCGGTGTTCGAGGAGCCGACGTACGAGACCGGCGACGCCGACCGCGCCAAGGTCAAGCGCGTGCTGCTGACCTCGGGCAAGCTGTACTGGGAACTGCTCGCGAAGAAGCAGAAGGACAACCGCGACGACGTCGCGATCGTCCGGATCGAGCAGCTGTACCCGGTGCCGCGCCGCCGCATCGCGGAGACGCTGGACCGCTACCCGAACGTCTCCGAGTTCTACTGGGTCCAGGAGGAGCCGGCGAACCAGGGTGCATGGCCGTTCCTGGGCCTGGCACTGCCGGAGCTGCTGCCCGAGAAGCTGGCGGGCGTCAAGCGCGTCTCGCGTCGTGCGATGTCGGCACCGTCGTCGGGATCGAGCAAGGTCCACGCCGTCGAGCAGCAGGAGATCATCGACGCGGCGTTCACGCCCACCGTCTGATCGACTTTCACGGCATCCCGGCCCGGCGGCCCGGTCACCACGGTTCCTTCTCACGCCCGGCTCTCATAGGCTGAGAAGCGGGGCTCATCGTCTCTACGAAGGAGGCTGAAGATGAGTCAGCCGACGACGGACCCGACGTTCTACCGGACAGCCGCGGACGCGGCGGCCGCACCACCGGAGTCACTGGCCTACGTGGCCGCGTTCGACCGCGCGGCGGACCAGCCCGACGCGATGAGCGTCGTCGACGTGGATCCCGGCTCGGACACCTACGGCCGGGTGGTGGGCTGGACGGAAGTTCCCGGTCTGGGCAACGAGCTGCACCATTTCGGCTGGAACGCGTGTAGCAGCGCGTTGAAGCACGAGGGGCACGACATGGCGGGGCTGGCCCGCCGGTACCTCATCGTGCCGGGGCTGCGCTCGTCCACCCTGAACGTGCTCGACACCGGACCCGACCCGCGCCGGCCGACGGTGACCAGGGTGGTGGACGCCGCCGAACTCGCCGCCAAGGCCGGATACTCCCGGCCGCACACGTTGCACTGCGGGCCGGACGGCATCTTCATGACCTGCCTCGGAGGGGCCGACGGATCGGACGGCCCGGGCGGGATCGCCCTGCTCGATCACGACACGTTCGACGTGCTCCGACGCTGGGAGACCGATCGGGGACCGCAGTACTTCGCGTACGACGCCTGGTGGCATCTCAACCAGAACACGCTGATCAGCAGCGAATGGGGCACGCCGTCGATGATCGAGGACGGGCTGCGACCGGACCTGCTGCTGGCCAACGAGTACGGCCACGCAATCCATTTCTGGGACCTGGCCACCGGTCGGCACCAGCAGCGGGTGGACCTCGGCGCACAACACCAGATGCCGCTCGAACTGCGCCCGTCGCACGATCCGGAGGCCACCTGGGGATTCGTCGGCGTGGTGGTCTCGACCGAGGACCTGTCGGCCTCGGTGTGGCGCTGGCACCGCGACGACGGCGGTTGGGCGGTGGACAAGGTGATCACCATCCCGGCCGAGACCGCCGAGCCGGACGCGCTCCCACCGGCGCTGAAACCGTTCGGTGCGGTGCCCCCGCTCGTCACCGACATCGACCTGTCCGTCGACGACGCGTTCCTCTACGTCTCGTGCTGGGGCACCGGTGAGCTCAAGCAGTTCGACGTGCGGGACCCCGCCTCCCCGAAGGAGACCGCGTCCGTCCGGCTGGGGGGCATCGTCGGCCGCACCGCGCATCCGGCCGCACCGGACCGGCCGCTGTCCGGCGGTGCACAGATGGTCGAGATCAGTCGGGACGGCCGGCGGGTGTACGTCACCAACTCCCTGTACGGCGCCTGGGACGACCAGTTCTACCCGGACGGGGTCGGCGCCTGGATGGCGTTGCTGCACACCGATCCGCGCGGTGGGATGACCGTGGACGAGCGCTTCTTCCCGCACGACGGAGACTTCCGGGGCCTACGGGCGCACCAGGTCCGGCTCCAGGGTGGCGATGCCTCGTCGGATTCCTACTGTTACCGGTAGCGGCCGGCGACGGCACGCCGCGATCCCGGGGCACCGCCGCTACTGGAGCAGCGCCGCCGCCATGTCGGAGCTGAGCGCAACGGCCGGCAGCGCCGTGACCAGGAGTTCGATCAGTTCCTCACGGGAGATCTCGGGCGCCCGCAGCCATGTGATGGTCGCTTCCTCGACGAAGGCGATCCAGCCTCGCACGGACAGCGCGATGCGCGCGTCCGGTTCGATGCCGAGCGTCGGCAACTGCTCGACGACCCGGCGTGCCATCTCGGCCCGGGTCTGTTCGAACACCTCCCGCATCGCCGGATCACCGCTCGCGGTTCCGCGCAGCAGCGAGACGTAGGTGTCGCGGTTCTCGGAGACGTAGTCGACGTACGACGCCATGACGTCGCGCAGGATCTCGATCGGTTGCAGATCGAGGTTCGGCGCGGTGCGGTCGAGCATCTCGGCGCTGGTGTGGCGGACGATCTCGACGTGGAAGTCGTGCTTGGACGCGAAGTAGTGGAACAGCAGGCCGCGGGACACCCCGGCCCGGTCGGCGATGTCCTCGACCGAGATCTGTTCGAGCGTCCGTTCCGCGAGCATGCGCACGCCCAGATCGATGAGCTGCGCGCGCCGTTCCTGGGGGCTGAGCCGCGTGCGTTTTGCGCCTTCCATGACGTCCACCTTACTGAATCGTGTTCAGTAGACTATTGACTAGCAATCAACAACTCCCTACGCTCATCTACATGAGTCTTCCCGTCACAGATACTTCCGCCCGGGCGGCATCTCCGCGCCAGGTCGACACACTGATCATCGGCAGCGGCTTCGCCGGCCTCGGCGCGGCTATCAAGCTGACGCAGGCAGGCAAGCGCAACTTCCTCGTCCTCGAGCGCGGCGCCGACGTGGGCGGCACGTGGCGCGACAACACCTATCCCGGTGCGGCATGCGACGTCCCATCGCACCTGTACTCGTACTCGTTCGCACTCAATCCGGAGTGGACCCGCTCGTTCTCGCCACAGCCCGAGATCCAGCGCTACATCTCGTCGGTCGCCCGCAAGTACAACGTGCTCGACAGGCACGTGTTCGGGTGCGACGTGCTCTCGGCGCGCTGGAACGAGGACACGGCCCGCTGGGACGTCCGCACGTCGAAGGGCGACTTCGAGGCCAAGATCGTCGTCTCCGCCGTCGGCGCGCTGTGCGAGCCGTCGCTGCCCGACATCAAGGGCATCGACGAGTTCGAGGGCGAGATCTTCCACTCCGCGCAGTGGAACCACGACGCCGACCTCACCGGCAAGCGGGTCGCGGTGATCGGCACCGGCGCGTCGGCGATCCAGATCGTGCCGCAACTCGCGCAGAAGGTCTCCCACCTCGACGTGTACCAGCGCACCGCGCCGTGGATCCTGCCGCGCGCGGACCGCGAGTACACCAAGGCGGAGCATCTCGCGTTCAAGTACCTGCCCGGTTTCCAGAAGCTCTGCCGCACCGGCATCTACTGGATGCGGGAGACTCAGGTCGTGGGTCTGGCGAAGGCCCCGATCTTCATGAAGCCGTTGCAGTTCGCGGCCGAGCGCCACCTGCGCCGTCAGATCGAGGACAGGGCGCTGCGCCGCAAGGTCACCCCCGACTTCCAGATCGGCTGCAAGCGCATGCTGATCTCGAACAACTACTACCCGGCGCTCGCGCAGTCGAACGTCGACGTGGTCACCGACGGCATCGCCGAGATGCGCGCCGATTCCGTCGTCGACAGGAACGGCACGGTCCGGGAGGTGGACGCGATCGTGGTTGCCACCGGCTTCCACGTCACCGACTCCCCCACCTTCGCCGGCATCTTCGGCAAGGACGGACGCTCGCTGGCCGAGACGTTCGACGAGGGCGGACAGCAGGGATACAAGGGCTCCGCAATCGCGAACTACCCCAACATGTTCTTTCTCGTCGGCCCCAACACCGGACTGGGCCACTCGTCGATGGTGTTCATGATCGAGTCGCAGCTCAACTACGTCGTCGATGCGATCGACGCGATCGAGCGCTACGACATCGGCACCATCGAGGTCCGCAAGGACGTGCAGGACCGCTACAACCGGGAACTGCAGGACAGGCTGTCCAAGAGCGTGTGGAACAACGGCGGCTGCGCCAGCTGGTACCTCGACAAGCACGGCAACAACACCACGCTGTGGCCGGGCTTCACGTTCGAGTTCCGCAACATGACAAAGCAATTCGACCTCGGCGCGTACCGCAGCGTGACCACCGGCGACCTGCGGGTGCCCGCACCCGCGGCGGTGTCGACCGCAGCAGGCATCGATACCGAACTGACCGATCTCGACGACGACAAGGTGGCAGCACAGTGAGTGAATTCGCGGGCAAGGTCTGTGTCATCACCGGTGCGGGGTCCGGCATCGGCCGGGCCGTAGCACTGAACCTCGCCGGACAGGGCGCGAAACTCGCTCTCTCGGATATGGATCCGGCAGGCCTGGCGGAGACGGTACGACAGGTCGAGGCGCTCGGCGCGCACGTGAAGTCCGATCATCTCGACGTCACCCAGCGCGAGGCCGTCCTCGAGTACGCGGACGCCGTCGTGGCGCACTTCGGCAAGGTCAACCAGATCTACAACAACGCCGGCATCGCCTTCCACGGCGAGGTCGAGCGCTCGGAGTTCAAGGACATCGAGCGCATCATGGACGTCGACTTCTGGGGTGTCGTGAACGGCACCAAGGCGTTCCTGCCGCACGTGATCGCGTCCGGCGACGGACACATCGTCAATGTCTCGAGCCTGTTCGGACTGCTGTCGATTCCGGGCCAGAGCGCGTACAACGCAGCCAAGTTCGCGGTGCGCGGGTTCACCGAATCGCTGCGCCAGGAGATGCTGATCGCCAAGCACCCCGTGAAGGTGACGTGCGTGCATCCCGGCGGCATCAAGACCGCGATCGCCCGAAACGCGGCGGTGCCCGACGGCGACGACCAGGTCACCTTCGCCCAGTTCTTCGACAAGCACCTGGCCCGCACCACGCCCGAGGACGCCGCGAAGACCATCGTGAACGGAGTGCGAAAAGGCAAGGCGCGCGTGCTGATCGGTGCCGACGCCAAGTTCCTCGACGCCTGGGTGCGCATCGTCGGCCCGAGCTACCAGCGGGTGGTCGCGACGATCACCTCGCGCGTCCTGCCGAAGGCGAACTGACGGGCCGGTCCCGACTATCCGGCCGGCCGCCCCGGACCACCTGGGCCGATCGCGGCTGACCGAAATGTCGTTACCCCTCGCTAAGCTCTTCCCTCGATGACAACGAGAGCCGACGGCGGCAGCCGTCCATTCCAGGTACACCTCGGTGGGATCATCGAGCTTCTCAGCGCGAGCATCTACACCGGGCCGCAGGTCTTCATCCGTGAGCTCCTGCAGAACGGGTGCGATGCGATCGCGGCCCGTCGCGACCACGAACCCGGCCACGTCGGCACCATCCGGGTGCTGCCCGCAGACGAGGCCGGGGCCGTGTTCGCGGTCGAGGACGACGGCGTCGGACTGACCGCGGCCGAGGTGGGCGAGCTGCTCGCGACGGTGGGCCGCAGTTCCAAACGCGACATCCTCGATCTGCCACGCACCGACCGCCTCGGCCAGTTCGGGATCGGCCTGCTCAGCTGCTTCATGGTGAGCGACGAGATCCGGGTCCGGTCCCGGTCGGCCACCGGTGCGCCCGCCGTCGAATGGGCCGGCCGCACCGACGGCACGTTCACGGTGACCGAACTCGCCGACGATCTGCCGGTCGGAACCCGGGTCGAACTGTTCCCCCGCCCGGACTCCGCCGGACTCGTATCGCGCGCGGGGGCGTACGAGCTGGCAGACCGGTTCGGCCGGCACCTGCCGGTGCGGGTGACCGTGGCCGGTGAGACGGTGACCCGACCGGCGTCGTTCCTCGAGCGCACGACAGTCCCGTCGCCCGAGCTGCGCGAGCTGGGCCGGGAGATCGTCGGTGCCGAGCCCTTCGCCACGATTCCGCTGCATGTCCCATCCACCGGCACCCGGGGCACCGCGTTCGTGCTGCCGTTCCAGCTCTCCCCTGGCCAACGGCAGTCGAGCCGCGTCTACCTGGGCGGCATGCTGCTGTCCGAGCGCATGGACGACCTCCTGCCGGACTGGGCGTTCTTCGTGCGGTCCGTCGTGGACACCACCGGGCTGCACCCGACGGCCTCCCGCGAGTCCCTGATCGAGGACACCGCGCTCGAGGAGACTCGTGCCGAGCTGGGTGCCGCGGTTCGCCGCTGGGTCATCGGTCTGGCGACGGAATCGCCGCACCGGCTGGCGGCGTTCCTGTCCGTGCACCACCTCGCGTTGCGGGCGCTCGTCCTCCACGACGACGAACTGGCCCGGTTCATCGTCCCCCACCTGCCGATCGAGACCACCGAGGGGCAGACGACCTTCGGCGAGGCCGCCCGCCGCGGCACGGTGCGGTACACCCGGACCGTCGACGAGTTCCGGCAGCTGGCCGGGATCGCCCGCCCCGGCGCTCCGATCGTCAACGGCGGCTACGTCTACGACGCGGAGATCGCGGCCCGGCTGCCGGAGTTCGTGCCCGGTGCCGCAGTCGAGATCGTCACCGTGGCAGACGAAATCGATCACCTCGACGTGCCGCCGCTGTCCGAGCGGGCCGCGTCCCGCCGCCTGCAGGAGCGTGCCGACGCCGCGCTGGCGGACCTCGACTGCGCGACCGCGGTACGGGCGTTCCAGCCGGAAACCGTCCCGGCCCTGTACGTCGCGGACGAGGCGGTGCTCCGGAACCTGCGGCGCGAGCAAGCCGGCGAGTCGGCCGGTGGGTTCTGGGCCGATGTCCTCGGCCGGGTGGAGGACGCAGCGGCGGCCTCCGGTGCCGACGCCTCCGGTCGGCTGGCCCTGAACTGGCGAAATCGGTTGGTGCGTACCCTCGCCGCAGTCGACGACGATGCGGTGCTGTCGCGGGCGGTGCGGATCCTCTACGTCCAGGCACTGCTTGCCGGGCACCGGCCGCTGCGGGCGACCGATCGCTCGGCCCTGACCGACGCCATGACCGACATCGTGCACCTGTCCGTCGGTCTCGACGCGGGCGTCGTCACCGATGCCGGACCGCACTCCCCCTCCACCATCGACAAGGACGACCATGCCGACTGAGACCACCCTCGACGCACTGATCAGCGAGATCGACTCGACGGCCTACGGACCGGCGGAACGCGAACTCATCGAGCGGGCGATCACGCTCGCCGAGGAGACCGGCGACGAGGCCGCCGCCTACGCCGTGCGGATGCGCCTGATCCAGTCCGCCTCCATGACGGGCGACACCGACGCCTTGCTCACCGCATTCGCGTGGTGTGTCGGGCGAAACGCCGCCGACCCGGCCACCTTCCCCACCGAGGTCGACGACCACGACCTGCTGTGGTTCCACAAGTGGATCGCCGACGCGCTCGCCTCGAACCCGATGTTCCCGCGGGCGACGATCGCCGAGTCGATCGAGCAGATGGAGATCGCGTACCGGCAGGCCGGCGTCGGCCTGTCCGGGGTGGTGCAGACCCGGTTCTGGCAGGCATTCGAGGCAGGCCGGATCGAGGAGGCCGCCCGCTACCTCGAGGAGCTGGGACGGACCCCGCGCGACGACTACAGCCACTGCGAGGCGTGCGTTCGTTCCGAGGAGGCCCAGTTCCGACTCGCCACCGGGGACCTCGAGGCCGGACTGGCCGTCGTCCAGGAGATGCTGGACCAGGACATGGGGTGCGCCGACGAACCGGAGCGGGCGATGGCCCACACGCTGGTGCCGCTGCTCCAGGTCGGCCGTCTCGACGATGCCGAGCAGATGCACATGCGGGGCTACCGACTCGCACGCCGCAACGTCGACAACATCGACATGGTCGGGCAGCACCTGATCTTCCTCTCGGTCACCGGAAACGCTCAGCGCGCCCTGGAGATGCTCGAACGGCACATCGGCTGGCTGGCGCACGACAACCTCAACGCGATCGCGCACCTCGACGCCCTCACCGCCTTCGCGGTGACGTGCACGGCGGCCGACCGTGCCGGGCTCGGACACGAGCACGTCCGCGGGGCCGGCGCGGAGCCCCTCCGCCGGTTCTTCGGCGCGCACACCGGCGCCTGGACCGTCGCCGAACTGGCACAGTCATCCTGGCGTGCCGCCGAGGAACTCGCGACCCGATTCGACGAGCGCAACGGCACCGAGCGGCGCAGCGAGAAGGTCGCCGCCGCAAGGACTCTGGCTGGGCAGCACTGGGACCTGCCGATCGGCACGACGCACGTTGTGCCAGCTCCTCCCGCCTCGGCTGACCCGGCCGCGACGACGGCCTTCGTCGACGAGGTGACAGGCTCGGGCCCGCTGGACGAGCAGGTCGACACGATCCTGGGTGCCGAGGGCGGGGAGGCGGCGCTCGCCTGGCTCGAGTCCGAACTGACCCCGACAACCGCGCCCGGACGCCGCGCGGTGCTGTTGCGGTTGCTGGCCCAACTACTGGCTGGGGGCGGCCGGTTCGAGGAGGCGCTGACCGCGGTCGACGCCGCGCTCGACCTGTCCGTTACCCACGCTGCCCGGTCCGTGACCGCCCCGCTGGCTGCCCTGAGCGCCCAGATCTGCGACGACCTGGGCCGGCTGGACGAGGCGGCCGGCCGACTGCGCCTGGCCACGCGCGAGGCGGATCTGGCCGGCACCGAGTCCGTCGGCCACCGCTACCGGCTCGGCGTGACGCTCGTACGGTCCGGACACCCCGACGAGGCCGTCGACGAACTCACGACGGTGGCGGAGATCGAGGAAGCCCGGGACACCGAGCCCGCATCCCGTGCCCTGACCCTCCTGTGGCTCGGCTACGCGAGGCGCGACGCCGGCGAGCCGGGGGCAGCGGTCGCGGTGTGGGTCGAAGGCCGGGAGCTGGCCCGGGCGGGCGAGGACTATGCGGTGGCGGCACGGGTCGGCAAGGAACTCGGGCTTCTGATGATGCAGTTCGACGACGAGGACGCCGTCGAAGCCCTCGACGACGCGGTCGAGGACGCCCGGAAACTCACCGATCAGCCGGACGCACTCGCCGACCTCCTGCACGCACGTGGGCGGGCTCGGTGCCAGTTCGCCGACGAGGACGGGCTCGAGGACCTACGGGCCGCGGCCGAACACGCCGACCCCTGGACCCGTGCGGACATCGAGGACTCGACGGCTCGGGCACTGTCCCAGCTGGGCCGGTTCGACGAGGCGGTACGGACGGGGCTCGCGGCCTCCGATGCCTACGCCGCAGCCGAGGACGTCGTCGGCTCCGGCAGCGCACTGATCGTCGTCGCGCAGGCGTTGCTGTCGACCGACCGCCACGAGGAGGCCCTCGCGGTGCTCGCCGACGCCGCGCCGCGGGTGACCGAGGCGCCGCGGCTCGCGGTCCGGGTCGCGCTGATGGAGGGCGACGCCCACGAAGCTCTCGGCCGGCACGACGCCG
This sequence comes from Rhodococcus sp. TAF43, assembly GCF_052113525.1. Taxonomy (NCBI): domain Bacteria; kingdom Bacillati; phylum Actinomycetota; class Actinomycetes; order Mycobacteriales; family Nocardiaceae; genus Rhodococcus; species Rhodococcus sp. TAF43. The sequence goes on along the minus strand of NZ_JBFRDL010000002.1, from coordinate 37,215 downwards.
CCGCGGCAGCGCGGGCACGGGTGGGAGGCTGACGACGGCCGACCCCGCGGGGCCGTCAGATGTGCTCGGCGAGCCACTCCCCCGCGGCGTCGGCCGAGGTGATCTCGCCGCCGCGGACCCGCCCGGCCATGTCCGTGAGGTCCGCGGTGGTGAGTTGCAGGACCACGCTGAGCCCCTTGACGTCGTCGGCCCGCAGCACCCCGCTGCGGAAGAGCGGCACCACGTTCTGCGCGGTGAACGCGTCCTTCGTGTCGGCGAGAACGACGAGCTCGTCCCGCGCGACGTCGGGTGCGGCGGCCGTGGTGCCGCCGACGGGTGACGCGCCGACGATCAGTTCACGGGCCGCGTCGGAGGTCGAACGGACCGGGACGACGGTCCCGAACGTGCACCCGTAGGCCGATCGGAGACCCGAGAGCGCCTGCGCATCCTCGCGGAACGTGTCGGATGCGTACAGCGTCATGCCTGCGCACGCGGAAGCGATGTCGTCGATCGACCGGGCACCGAGGTCGTCGGCCTGTGCCGCGGACAGCGCCAGCGCGGACCGGTCGTCGGCCGGCGAGTAGTCGGACACCGTAAGGCCTTCGGGCAGAGACTTGTTGAGCGCCTCGAATACGTCCTCGGCGTCGGTGACATCGGCGTCCGGATCGAACCAGTGCAGGAGGCGCCCGGTGTGCTCCGGCACCAGTGCCACCCGGTTCGCATCGAGGGCGGCGACGCGGTCGGCGCGGTCTCCCAGCCCCAGCACGACTTCGGTGCTGCGCCCGGCAGCTTCGAGCGCGCCCGCGTACAACCGGGCGACGAGTTCGCTCTCGACCGTGTCCGAGGCGCCGACGACGACCGGTTCGGGTGTCTCGGGTCCCCCGACGCTGCTGCCGGTGTCCACACCGCAGGCCGTCACGACCGCGAGCAGCGCAGCGATCGTCAACCGCGCCGCGAACCTGCCCACGCGCCCATTTCCGTTCGGTGACACCGTGTCCCTCTCCGCTCTGCTGCGGTGCGAACCGGCACCTGTCGGTACCGCGCACTTGTCGTACCTATCGTTACACTGACTTCGCGCACCATCACGAGCGGTCGAGAGATCCGGCTTGTCACCGCACGGCTCCGCTCCCCTGGGCGGCCGCCACGCCGGATCCGATGGAAGGACGACATGAAGAGTTCTCGGATCCACAGGCTCGCGGGCGTCGCAGTCGCGGCGTCACTGGCACTCCTCACGGCGTGCGGCAGCAGCGACCCGCTCGAAAGCAATGGATCGAGCGGTGGTGACCCCAACTCGATCGTCGTCGGCTCCGCCAACTTCCCCGAGTCGGAGACGGTCGGCTTCGTCTACGCCGAGGCGCTGCGGGCCAACGGTTTCGACGTGCAGACCAAGATGAACATCGGTTCCCGGGAGATCTACGTCCCGGCCCTGCGCGACGGTTCGCTCACGCTCATTCCCGACTACACCGGGAATCTCCTCGACTACATCGACCCGTCCTCGACGGCCACGACCGCCGAGGAAATCGACGCCGCCCTGCCCGCTGCGCTCGCGCCGGATCTCGCGATCACCACACCCGCACCGGCCGAGGACAAGGACGCCGTCGTGGTGACGCGCGAGACGGCCGAGAAATGGAACCTGACGTCGATCGCCGACCTCGCCGCGCATTCGGCGGAGGTGAAGTTCGCGGCGCCGGCCGAGTTCCAGGAGCGCGCGGTGGGTCTTCCGGGCCTGCGCGAGAACTACGGACTCGAGATCTCGCCGTCCAACTTCGTTCCGATCGCCGACGGCGGTGGCCCCGCGACGGTGAAGGCGCTGACGTCGGGACAGGTGACCGCCGCGAACATCTTCACGACCTCACCCGCGATCGAGGCGAACGATCTGGTGGTGCTGGCCGATCCGAAGAGCAACTTCCCGGCGCAGAACGTGGTGCCGCTGCTGCGTGCATCCGCGAAGACCGAGCAGTTGGCGCGCGTCCTGGACGCTGTGTCGGCGAAGCTCACCACCGAGGAGTTGGTGGGCCTCAACGACGCCGTATCGGGCGACAGCAAGACCGAACCGGAGGCCGCGGCGAAGCAGTGGGTCGCACGGCAGGGATTGGACGCTCCCGTCTCGTGATCTCGTTCTCCGGTGTCACCAAACGTTTTCCCGACGGCACGGTGGCCGTCGACGACCTCGACCTGAAGATCGACGAAGGCTCGTTCACGGTGTTCGTCGGCCCGTCCGGGTGCGGCAAGACGACGTCGATGCGGATGATCAACCGGATGGTGCTGCCCACCGCGGGAACCGTCACCGTCGACGGTCAGGACGTGGCCGCGACGGACGCCGTCCGACTGCGACTCGGCATCGGGTACGTCATCCAGAGCGCCGGCCTGCTGCCGCACCGCACCGTCGTCGACAACGTCGCGACCGTTCCGGTGCTGCGCGGCGACTCGCGCCGCGCAGCGCGGCGGGTCGCGCTCGAGGTGCTCGAACGCGTGGGCTTGGACCCGGCGCTGGCCGGACGGTATCCGGGCCAGCTGTCCGGCGGTCAGCAGCAGCGGGTGGGCGTGGCCCGGGCATTGGCGGCCGATCCCCCGATCCTGTTGATGGACGAGCCGTTCAGCGCGGTGGATCCGGTGGTACGGGCCGATCTGCAGTCGGAGATGCTGCGGCTGCAGTCCGAGCTGCGCAAGACCATCGTGTTCGTCACCCACGACATCGACGAGGCCGTCCGGCTCGGCGACCGGCTCGCGGTGTTCGGCCCGCACGGCCGCCTGCAGCAGTTCGACACGCCGCGCAGCGTACTCTCGGCGCCCGCAACCGATTTCGTTGCCGACTTCGTGGGGCACGATCGGGGGTACCGCGGATTGTCCTTCCGCAGCGCCGACACGGTGGAGCTGCGCGAGATCCGCCGCGTGCGCGAATCCGAAGCCGCGACAACCACGCTCGGCCCCGACGAATGGGCGTTGATCGTCACCGCCGACGACCGCCCCCAGGGTTGGATCGACGCGGCCGGGGTCGACGCCGTCCGCACCGGACGCACCGTCGCGGACGCGACCGCGGCCGGCGGTTCGCTGTTCACGGTCGGCACGGACCTGCGCCGGGCCCTCGACGCCGCCATCTCCTCGCCCTCCGGGATCGGTGTCGCGGTGGACGAGCGCGGTGTGGTCGCCGGGGGCATCGACGCGGCCGACGTGATCGCCCGGCTGGCCGAGCAGCGGCGCGAAGAGGACCGACTGCGGAACGGCCGGTGATCGTGTGCGCTGGCTGATCGACAACTTCTCGCACGTGCTGGAACTGACCCGCACACACCTCTATCTGGCGCTGCTTCCGCTCCTGATCGGTCTGGTGATCGCGGTGCCGGTCGGCACCGCGATCCGGGGTGTCCGCTGGCTGCGCCGCACCACCCTCGTCGCCGCGAGTATCGCGTTCACGATCCCGTCGCTGGCGCTGTTCGTGACCATTCCGAGTGTGTTCGGGCTGAGCGTCCTCGACCCGAACAACGTCGTGATCGCGCTGAGCGTGTACTCCACCGCGCTGCTGATCCGTGTGGTTCCGGAGGCGTTGGACGCGGTGCCGGACGATGTCGTGGACGCCGCGACCGCGATCGGGTTCACGCCGCTGCGCCGCGCGCTCACCGTCGAACTCCCCCTGGCCCTGCCCGTCCTGATCGCGAACGTCCGGGTCGTGGCCGTCACCAACATCTCGCTCGTGTCGGTGGGCTCGCTGATCGGAGTGGGCGGCCTGGGTGAGCTGTTCACGAAGGGCTACCAGCGGGACTACCCGGACCAGATCGTGGCCGGCATCATCGCGATCGTCGCGCTGGCGCTGATCTTCGACGCCGCGCTGTACGTCCTGGGTCGGCTGCTCACGCCGTGGGAGCACGGCCCGCGCCCCGATCGTTCCCGGCGCGACACCCTCGAGTTGTCCGAGGGGCCGGCCTGACATGTTCACGAGCGCATGGGACTTCATCGTCGACCCCGCCAACTGGCAGGGTCCGACCGGGATCGGCGCCCGGATCCTGCAGCATCTCTGGTACAGCCTGCTGGCGGTCGTGTTCGCGGCGGTGATCGCGGTGCCGGCAGGTCTGGCGATCGGTCACTTCCGCCGCGGCGAGATCGTCGTCGTGGGCGTGGTGAACGCGCTGCGGTCCCTGCCCACCCTGGGCGTGCTCACACTGCTGGTACTGCTACTGGGGCTGGGGTTGGTGCCGCCGATCCTCGCGCTGGTCCTGCTCGGTATCCCGCCGCTGCTGGCCGGCACGTACGCGGGCGTCGCGAACGTGGACCGGACCGTGGTGGACGCCGCGGAGGCGATGGGGATGACGCCGCTGCAGGTGCTGGTGCGGGTCGAGATCCCCAACGCGCTGCCGTTGATCCTCGGCGGGCTGCGCAGCGCGACCCTGCAGGTGATCGCCACCGCGACCGTCGCCGCGTACGTCAATCTGGGTGGCCTCGGCCGCTACATCTTCGACGGACTGGCGTTGCGCAGCTACGACCGCGTCCTGGTCGGCGCGATCCTGGTGGCGGTGCTGGCTCTGATCGTCGACGGCGTGCTGGCCGCGGCGGTGTGGGCGTCGGTGCCCGGCACCGGGCGCCTGCGCCGCCCCTACATCGCACCGAGCACCGCACCGACCGTCCCCACCGACTCCGAAGCTCCCGTCACAGTCGGTCCGCAGCCGGACCCTCGCGGGGGATCGCTGCGGCGAACGCGACCGCCGATACGCCGGCGATGACTGCGATGACGAACGCCGTCGTGAAACCGCGTTCGCTCGGGAGTTCTCCTGCACCGAAGCCGGTGGTGATGAGCGTCGTCGACAGGATGGCCGTCGTCACGGCACTCGAGATCGACGTTCCCAGGGAGCGTCCGAGAGTGTTGATTCCGTTCGCCTGGCCGGACTGGGCCCGGTCGACGTGCAGGAGAATCAGAGCGGGCGCCGCGGAGAAGCAGAACGCGACGCTACCCATGATGAGCATGCTCGCCGCGACCAACTGCCAGAGCTGACCGTGGAACGGTACGAGAAACACGTACCCGGCGGCGAACCCGCTCGCGCCTATGACCATCGTGATCTTCGGGCCGAACCGCTCCGACACCCGCGCCGCGATGCCCGGCATCGTCAGCGACACCAGGCCGCTCGGGGCGACACAGAGACCCGTGAAGACGAGGGACTTCCCCAGTCCGAATCCCGTCTGGGTCGGTAGCTGCATCAACTGAGGCTGCGCGAGCAGGATCACGTACATACCGATTCCGACCGCGATCGTGGCCAGGTTCGTGAACAGGATCGGGCGGGTCGCGGTCGTACGCAGGTCGAGCAACGGCGCACTGATCCGCAACTCGTACCACCCCCACAACGCGAGCACGATCACGGAACCGGCGAGTGTGCCGATCGTCGCCGCGGAACCCCATCCCCACAGGTTTCCGTTGCTGAGGGCGATCAGGAGGCCGATCACGCCGATACTCAGCCCCACTGCGCCCACGACATCGACTCGCGTGCCCGGCCGCCCGGTCGTTTCCGGCACGACGGCGACGATGCCGGCCAGAGCGATGAGGCCGAGAACCACACACGCACCGAACAACCCGCGCAGCCCGACGAACTCGGCGGCCACGGCGCTCACCGTGAAGCCGAGAGCACCGCCCACACCCACCATCGCGCTGACCAGGCTGACCGACTTGAACACGCGGTCGCCGTGCACGAACGAACGCAACGCACTGATGCCCAGGGGGATCATCGCCATCGTGACGCCCTGGAGGACACGGGCGACGATCATCGGACCGACTGTCGTCGCCGATGCGCCGATCGCCGATCCGGCAACCATGCAGGCCATGGCGATGACCATCATCCGCCGCTGACCGTAGAGGTCACCGAGACTGCCGAACAGCACACTGCTGATCGCTCCCGACAGGAGCATCGCGGTCACCATCCACGAAGTCGCACCGGACGATGCGTTCAGCATTTCGGGGAGCTCCGGCAGCATCGGGACGACGAGGGCCTGCATCATCGTGCCCAGCAGCGCCGAGAAGGCGATGACGGGCACGGTCATTCTCGAGCGCTTCCCGTCGGCGTCGTCGTCGCGATCCGCGTCGAGGCGGCCTCGGTCCGTGTTGGTCGGCCGCACTGCCCGCAACGGTCCATCCCTTCTCTCTGGAGTCGGCTGAACCGGAAGGCGAGCCGAACCATTTATATCAGGTCCCTGATAAGGCACCTGATATAGACTGCCGGCAACGGCACGACGAACTCGAGGAGACCACCGTGGCGGACTATCTGTCCGACCTTCTCTCGCAACCGGATCCGACCGGACTCGACAACCTTCATCACCGACTCCGGTATGTCTCCCAACTCGCGCTACGCGTCGTCGACGACGAGATGGCGACGATCGATCTCACGATCGCGAGGTACACGGTGCTCGCGGCGATCAAGCGCCACCCAGGTGTTTCGGGCGCGGCGCTGGCGAACACGACGCTGCAGACGCCCCAGTCCCTCACGAGCATGGCCGCGATCCTGGAACGCGACGGCCTGATCCTCCGCACCCCGGGCAAGGGGAGGATCATCGGTCATTCCCTCACCGACGCGGGCGAAACGGCCGCCGCCGCAGGCCGGGACATCCTGGAGGACTTCCACGGTCGGCTGGTCGAGGAACTCGGCGCCGAGCGAGTGCGACGCCTCAATGCCGACCTCGACGCGTTCGCTGCGGCGCTACTCGCGCAACGACGTTGACGGGGACCGGGCCAGAACACGAAAACGCTCGGCCGGGGAACCCCGGCCGAGCGTTTCGCTGATCCGATAGACGCGATGCGCCCTGGACGTCCTACGCGACGCCCTCGTCCTTGGCCGCCTGCGCGACCGCCGCGGCGACCGCCGGGGCAACCCGCGGGTCCAGCGGGCTCGGGACGATCTTGTCGACCGCGAGCTCGTCGCCGAGCACCGACAGGATCGCCTCCGCGGCTGCCAGCTTCATGCCCTCGGTGATCCGGCGCGCACCGGCGTCCAGGGCGCCCTTGAAGACACCGGGGAACGCGAGCACGTTGTTGATCTGGTTCGGGAAATCGCTGCGGCCCGTCGCGACGATCGCGGCGTACTTGCTCGCGATGTCGGGGTGGATCTCGGGATCCGGGTTCGACATCGCGAAGATGATCGACTCGGGAGCCATCGTCGCGATGATCTCCTCGGGCACCGTGCCCGCCGAGACACCCAGGAACACGTCGGCGCCGTCGAGTGCCTCGACGATCCCACCGGTGCGTCCGGCCGGGTTGGTGCGAGCAGCGAGGTCGGCCTTGATCTCGTTGAGATCGCCGCGGTCGCTCGAGACGATGCCCTTCGAATCCAGGACGGTCACGTCGGGCACACCCGCAGCGAGCAGGATGTTGGCGCACGCGACACCGGCTGCACCGGCACCGGAGATCACCACGCGCAGACCCTCGATCCCGCGGTTCTGGACCTTCGCGGCACCGCGCAGCGCCGCGAGCGCCACGATGGCCGTGCCGTGCTGATCGTCGTGCATCACGGGGCAGTCCAGCGCCTCGATGACGCGGCGCTCGATCTCGAAGCAGCGCGGCGCCGAGATGTCCTCGAGGTTCACTGCGCCGAAACTCGGGCGCAGACGGATCAGGGTCTCGACGATCTCGTCGGGATCCTTGGTGTCGAGCACCAGCGGGATCGAGTTGAGGCCGGCGAAGTTCTTGAACAGCGCCGACTTGCCCTCCATGACGGGAAGCGAGGCGCGCGGGCCGATGTCGCCGAGGCCCAGAACCGCGGTGCCGTCGCTCACGACGACGACGAGCCGGCTGGTCCACGTGTAGCGATCGGCCAGCGTCTCGTCGGCGTGGATCGCACGGCTGACCTGCGCAACACCGGGGGTGTACGCGATCGACAGCGCACGCTGGGAATCGAGGGGCGCGGTCGTCTCAACTGAGAGCTTGCCACCGATGTGGCCCGCGAAAATTTCCTCGTCGGTGATTTCGACCTTTGGCGTTACGGAAGCTTCAGACACAGGGGACACGATGACACTCCTCTTGAGGCCAGACTCACTCGGGTCCTGGTTACTGAGAAGTAACCGTCTCGGCAAGATGAAAACGAGACAGCACTTCGAAACACAGGATTTGATCGGTTGCAGCTACCGGGGCGCGCGATCGCTGCACTACTGCCGGAGCGTGATGGCGCCGGGCGGGGTGGGCCCTGGCTCAAGTTCTGCCACCTGGAGAACTCCAACGAAGGGCGGTAGCACCCACGTGGAGTGCAGTAATTCTGCACCATCGGGAGGCAGGAATCAAATCCGTCAGATCGGTCGAAACCTCACCGAAAAGTGGTTCTACCTGTGAGGACGCACAGTGTCGCGCGCCGGATGGCGACGAAAGTGGGCGGTCAGGACCACCACTGGCTCCACAGCAACAGCCCGGTGATCGCCAGCGCCGCGATCGCCGACATCACCGCGGCTCCCCCGCGGCGCCGATCCGCGAACACCTGGAGCCCGACAACGGCGACACTCGCCAGCGCGTGCGCGGTGATCGACTCGCCGCCCGGCCCGGGGAAACCGCGGTCCGACGCGAGGTACGCGGTACCGATCACGACGAGCGTGAGGACCACGACGCCGCCCGCCACGACACCGGACAGCCCCCGCAGGGCACGCACCGCCCACGAGTCACCCCGACGACGGACGCCGTCGAATCCGTCCCGCATCACCGGCCGGATCCCCCGATCGTGACGTCGCTGCCGGAGAGCACCGGCACTCCACTCGCCCGCGCCACCAGCGCCTCGAACTCGCCGGGATCGGTGGTGTGCCAGCCGAGCTCGATGGTCTTGTTCGACCCGTGGTAGTCCGACGACCCGGTGGTGATCAGATCCAGTTCGGACGCCAGCGACCGCAGGACCGCGACGTCGTGCTCGTCGTGATCGGGGTGATCGACCTCGAGTCCACCCAGACCGCGCTCGGCGAGTACACGGATGTGGTCGAGCGACAGCAGCCGTCCGCGCGTGCGGGCCCGGGCGTGCGCGATCACACTCACCCCGCCGGCACCGGCGACCATCTGGACCGCGTGCTCGAGCGGGGTGTCGACCTTGTGCACGTAGTAGCGGCTCCGGGTGGACAGCAGATCGGTGAACGCCTCGCCGACGCTGGCGACCACGCCGGCACGGACCAGCGCCTGCGCCAGGTGCGGACGTCCGACAGCGGGGCCGGCGTCGGCCATCAGCGCGTCGGGATCGATCGGAAGCCCGTCGTCGGCCATCCGTGTCGCCATCGCACGCAGCCGCGCCACCCGCTCCCCGCGCAGGCGCTCGCGCTCGACGGCGAATTCGCGCGCGCTCGGATCGAACAGGTAGGCCAGCAGGTGCACGGCCACCGGACGCCCGTCCTCGCCCCGCCCCTCGCACGACATCTCCATGCCCCGCACCAACTGCATTCCGGCGGGAAGGGCGGCCGCCGCGTCGCTCCAGCCTGCGGTGGTGTCGTGGTCGGTGATCGCGAGTACGTCGACTCCGGCCCGCGCCGCGGCGTGCACCAGTTCCGTCGGCGTGTCCGTGCCGTCGGAGGCGGTCGAGTGGGTGTGGAGATCGATACGCACCGGTCCAGTGTGTCAGGTCCGAAAGATGTGCGCTGCGCCCGCTTTACCGGCGGGTCACAAGGCGGCGGCGCCCCGATCGGGGTCGCGCACGTCGATTCCGGCCTCCGCCCAGGCCTCACGCAGCGCGGCGGCGCCGCGCAGACGCACCCACGCCGCCTCGGTTCCGGTCAACGGCACCACCGAGAGGAACTGGACGGGGTCCAGAGGTTCGGGCAGCACCAGGTCCGGGATCTCGCTGGGCCCCAGCAGAACCGCGGTGAACGGCACGCCCTTCCACAGCGGCTCCCCCAGGTCGATCAGGCCGTCCGGCTTGAGGACCACGCCCTCGACGGACGGTGCAGCGGCGAGGACGGCCAGCGTGCGGTGCACGCCGGACGCGACGCCCGCGCCGCCGACGAGGCTGAGCACCAGTTCGGCGCGCGGACCACGTGTCGGGTCGGCGATCATGTCGCTCGGATCGCCCATCGGGTGCCGCGAGCACCCCAGGCTCGCGTAGCGGACCGGACCATCACCGTCGCCGGGGTAGCGGAGGACATCGACGGGTTCGACTCCGAGGAACGTCACGGACGCAGCGGTCGGCTCCGGCCCGCCGATGTATTCGTCGAGATGTGCGCGTACGGCGGAGATAACGCTGTCAGTCACACACCCATCTAACACCCGGGCGCGCGAGGCTCACTCCGCTCGCCCGATCCGCACATCGAACGTCTCGGCCTCCGGGTGGGCGAAGCGCAGCAGACGCCGCCCTTCCGCCTCCACGGCCGCCGCGTGGGTGCGGGCGAGGGTCCGGAAGGTCGAGACCTCGAGCACCGCGGTCGCACCCTCCATCCGCGCTGCGATCCATCCGGCGACAGTGCCGCCGACGAGCAGCGCGGGCTTGACGATCCCGTTCTGCGTGAACAGCGCCCGCCTGTGCTCGTCGGCGAGGAAACGCGTGCGATCGGCGTACGAGAGCAGCATGTTGTCGTACGGCGCGAGGAACCGCACCGGGGCCGGGACCGAGGCGTCGGGCCGCGGAGCGTCCGGAAGGTCGAACAGCTCGGCCCCCGCCTCCGACGAGAATCGTTCGAGCCCGGGCCGCAGGCGGTCGACCACCTCCCCCAGCCGGGTGAGGCCGGACCAGGCCTGGACATCGCGCACGCTCGCGGGACCGTACGCCGCGAGGTACCGGAGCACCATCTGCTCCACCGAGGGGGCCGACGGGGCGGACCTGCCCACCCACGAGTCCAGTGTGGTGCACACCGCAGACCCCGACCGGCCCCACAGTCCGCGGGGTGGAAGCTGCACGAGCGGGACCAGCCCGCGCACCCCGTGCGCGAGGGCGTTCGGGTCACGTCCGGGCCAACACTCGGCCAGCAGCGGGCGCAACTGTGCCATCGTGCGGGGCTCTTGCTCGACGAGTCGCCGTCCGACCGCCGCGAGTTCGACCCGGTCGATTCCGGCCAGGTGCGGGGCGTGTTGCGTAGTGGTGTCGAGATCGCGGTCGAAGAGCGGCTGGACGAGAGCCCGGAGCGCGAACGCATCGTCGGCGGTCACCAGATGGACGGTGCCACGCATCAAGGCGATGCGGACCACCTCGCCGCGTTCGATCAGCCTGGCGAGATGCTCGGGCCGAAATCCCTTCAGCCGCGACCACAACGCGAAGTACGGCGCCGACGGGGACTGCGCCTGGACGCCGTACAGGTGCTCCACCGTCGTGAGCGTGTCGCCGGCGCTGCGCCGCAGTAGGTGCTGACGCGCGAGCGTTGCCCGCCCTGCCGAACGCTGCGACAACGCGTGGGGCCGAACGGTGGTCGGGCTCGGGCGTCGAACGTTCATGGGCTCGAACCTACTTCGATCCTCTCCCGACCACAGGGAAGCCGACTGGACATCCCCTACCCGACGCACTAGTTAGATGAATTAACCAATTTGCACTCCCCCTTGCCTCGCGCACACCTTGCTCCGCCCTTTGCTCGATCTCGTTCAGATTCGTCCAGGAGTCCCCTTGCCCCGCAATGAAACCCGCCCGCCCGGCACCGCCCTGACCGCCACGCTCTGCTTCGTCATCCTCGTCGCGTCGGTCCAGCAGACCATCGTCATCCCCCTGTCCGGTGTGATCGGCCACCAGCTCGACGTCGACACGACCGCGATCGGCTGGACGCTCACCGCGAGCTTCCTCGCGGCGGCGGTCACCACACCGATAGCGGGCCGGATGGCGGATCTGCGCCGCAAGCGGACGGTCCTGCTGGGCGTCCTGGTGATCGTGCTGGTCGGGTCGATCATCGGGGCCGTCACCGAGTCGCTGCCGTGGCTGCTGGTCGCACGCGTGCTGCAGGGTCTGTCGTTCGCAGCCTTCCCGGTGAGTATCGCGATTCTGCGCGACGAGTTCACGCCGAAGCGGCTGACGTCCGCGATGGGCCTGCTGTCCGGCACGCTCGGTTTCGGCGGCGCCATCGGCATGGTCCTGACCGGACTGCTCGTCTCGGAGGGCACCGACTACCGACGAGTGTTCTGGCTCGCGACAGGCATGACGATCATCGCGCTCGTCGGCGTCGTCGCGACGGTGCCGTCCCGCCCGAACCCCACCCCCGGTCGGGTGGACTGGGCCGGCGCCGCACTGCTCGGCGCGGGGCTGGTGCTGCTGCTGATGCCGCTGGCCGAGGGCGTCCGGTGGGGCTGGACCTCGCCCGCGACGATCGGCTGCGCCTTCGGCGGCCTCGTCGTGCTGGGCGTCTGGTTCGCCCTCGAACGCCGGATCGGCCAGCCGCTCGTGCCGACCGAGATGCTCACTCGCCGGCCCGTGCTGTTCACCCACCTGGCCGGTCTGCTCGTCGGCGCCGGAATGTTCGTCAACGTCACGGCGGTGATGTACTTCGTGCAGAGTTCCCTCGGGGTCGCCGGCTACGGCTTCGACGCCGATCCGATGCGCGCCAGCGTGATGTTCATCCTCCCCGGCGCGACCGTGGGCGTGATCGCGTCGATCTGCAGCGGCATGCTCATCACCCGGTTCGGCCCGCGCAGCGTGATGGCGGCGGCATCCGTGCTCGGGGTGCTCGGGTTCGGTTCGATGATCGTGGCGCACGAGCACGCGTGGCAGGTGGTGTGCGCGTCGATGCTGATGTGCGCGTTCACGAGCCTGTCGTACGCGTCCCTGCCCGCGTTGCTGGTCGCGGAGGTGGAACCGGGCCTGACGGGCGTCGCCAACAGCGTCAACTCGATCGCCCGGACCGTCGGCAGCAGCGTCGCGAGCGCCCTGTTGGCGACCCTGCTCACGACCCACACTGCCGCCGGTGTAGCCACGGTGGACGCCTACCTGATCGCGTTCGCGATCGGTGCCGGATGCGCTGTGGCCGCGACCCTGCTGGTGTTCCTCGCTACCGCGAAGTCCCACCGGCGCCGGCAGGCCGGTGCGGAAGCGGCGCCGGTCGGCTAGAGCGCAAGCTTGGCCAGCATGTCGCGGGCGGACTCCGCCGTCTTCGGGTCGCACAGCACGTCGTAACGTCCGGCCACCAACTGCATCGTCGACGAGAAGTCGCGCGTGCCACGGGCCGCCGCGTACGGGATTGTGGTGGAGATCAGCCCGAAGATGATGCCGCCGAACACGCCCACCAGCAACGGTCCGAGGAATCCGCCGGTGAAGATGCCGAGCAGGAGGCCGAAGAACACGCCCAGCCAGGCACCCGAAACGATGCCGCCACCAATGACTTTGGCCCAGGTCAGCCTGCCGAGCACGCGCTCGACCTGCATCAGGTCGACGCCGACGATCGTGACGTCCTCGACCGAGAACTCCTGATCCGACAGGTAGTCCACGGCGCGCTGCGCCTCGGCGTACGTCGGATACGAACCGATGGGCCAGCCGGTGGGCGGCGTCGGTAGCCCGCGGCCCTGTCGGTTCGGCTGCGAGAGTGGATTCGTCATCGTCTTCGTCTCTTCTGCTCGGGGGCGTGCGATATGTCCGGTTCTACCGATGTCCGGTTCTTGATATCAATTGTGCCCGCACCGAGCGACGAGCGCCTACCCGTTCGCGGGCGGCGTGAACGCCGACGTGCGCGCCATGCCGGCCGCGCGCCCCTTCGCCGAGATCACCAGGGCCATCTTGCGGCTCGCCTCGTCGATCATCTCGTCATCGAGCATGACCGCACCGCGTCCGCCACCCTCCGCGGAGGTGTGGAACTGGTAGGCGTCGAGGATCATCTCCGCCTGGTCGAAGTCTTCCTGCCGCGGGCTGAAGACCTCGTTCGCGGCGTCGATCTGGGTGGGGTGCAGGACCCACTTGCCGTCGAACCCCAGTGCGGCCGTCCGCTGCGCGGAGCGACGGAACGCGTCGACGTCCCGGATCTGCAGGTACGGGCCGTCGATGGCCTGCAGGTCGTGCGCCCGCGCGGCCATCAGGATCGTCATCAGGATGTGGTGGTAGGCGTCGCCGCGGTCGTACCCGTCGGGCTGCTCGCCGACCACGAGCGTGCGCATGTTGATGCTGGCCATGAAGTCCGCCGGACCGAACACGAGCGTCTGGACGCGCGGGCTGGCGGTCGCGATCGCGTTGATGTTCGTCAAGCCGATCGCATTCTCGATCTGCGGTTCGATGCCGATCCGGCCCACCTCGAGGCCGTTGGCCTTCTCGATCTGCGTCAGCAGCAGGTCGAGGGCCTGAACGTGACTGGCGTCGGGCACCTTCGGCAGCAGCACGGCGTCGAGATTGGCGCCCGCGCCGCCGACAACGGTCGCGATGTCCGCGTGGGTCCACTCGGTGGTCCAGTCGTTGACCCGCACCACCTTGATCTGCTCGCCCCACCCGTCCTCGTTGAGCGCGTCGACGATCCGCGCCCGCGCCTCGGCCTTCGCGATCGGCGCCACCGCGTCCTCGAGATCGAGGAAGATCTCGTCGGCAGGCAGACCCTTCGCCTTGTCGATCATCTTCCGGCTCGAACCCGGCACCGCCAGGACGGACCGACGCGGCCTGATACGAGAAGTCATGACCGACGGCCCTCCGAATTCAGTGGATCACACAGCAAGGATCTAGCCTTTTCATCATGGCAGCTGTGAACAAGGTATTCGCAGCCAGGCTCGCCGGCCTGGTGGTTCTCGGACCGGACGGCGAGTCGATCGGGCGTGTGCGGGACGTGGTCCTGACGATCCGAATAGGCCGACAACCGCCCCGGGTGCTGGGCCTGGTCATCGAAATGTTCACGCGCAAGAGAATTTTCGTGCCCATGCTCCGCGTCACCGCGATCGAACCGGCGTCGGTCACCCTCAAGACCGGCAACGTCAGTCTGCGCCGCTTCACCCAGCGTCCGACCGAGATCCTGGCACTCGCCCAGGTTCTCGATTCCCGCGTCCGGATCGACGATCCGGAGGTCACCGAGACCATCGGAACCGACGCGGTGATCGTCGACCTCGGGATCGAGCTCACCCGCACCCGCGACTGGGTGGTGTCCCGGGTCGCGGTGCGTGCTCCGCGCGGGCGACTCGGCCGCCGCTCCGCGATCCACGTCGTCGACTGGCAGCACGTGCACGGGCTGACCCCGACCGCGCTGTCGATGCCGGGCCAGGGCGTCTCCCAGCTGCTGATGCAGTTCGAGGGCATGCGCCCCGCCGACGTCGCGCACGCGATGCGCGAGCTGCCCGAGAAGCGCCGCCACGAGGTGGCATTCGCGCTCGACGACGAACGCCTCGCCGACGTCGTGCAGGAGCTGCCCGCCGACGACCAGACCGACCTGCTGCTCCACCTCGAGGTCGAACGCGCGGCGGACGTGCTCGAGGCGATGGACCCCGACGACGCCGCCGACCTCCTCGGCGAGCTCCCCGAGACCGACGCCGAGTCGTTGCTGCAGCTGATGGATCCGGAGGACTCCGCCCCGGTCCGTCGTCTCCTCGAGCACTCCCCCGACACCGCGGGCGGTCTCATGACGCCCGAGCCGGTGGTCCTGACGCCGTCCACGACGGTCGCCGAGGCGCTGGCCCGCGCCCGCAACGCCGACCTGACCCCCGCGCTCGCCAGCATGGTCTTCGTGGTGCGGCCACCGACCGCGACGCCGACCGGGCGATATCTGGGGTGCGTCCACCTGCAACGGCTGCTCCGCGAGCCGCCCGCGAGCCTTGTCGGCGGCGTGCTCGACGACGACCTGCCCCGACTCGATCCCGAGGACTCGCTCGCCACCGTCACGCGGTACTTCGCCACCTACAACCTGGTGTGCGCGCCCGTCGTCGACGACGAGCACCATCTGCTCGGCGCGGTGACCGTCGACGACGTGCTCGACCACCTCCTGCCGACGGACTGGCGTGAAGAGGAGGCCGGCGATGAGTGAGCCGACCGGACGCCAGCGCCTCGAGACCCCCCGCGGGACTCGCGGGCTGCGCATGCACTTCGACGTCGAGGCCGTGGGCAGGGTGAGCGAGAGCATCGCACGGTTCCTCGGCACCGGCCGTTACCTACTGATCCAGACCGTGATCGTGATCGTGTGGATCGCGCTGAACATCTTCGCGGTGAGCCTGCAGTGGGATCCCTACCCGTTCATCCTGCTGAACCTCGCGTTCTCGACGCAGGCCGCGTACGCCGCGCCGCTGATCCTGCTGGCTCAGAACCGGCAGGAGAACCGCGACCGCGTCTCGCTCGAGGAGGACCGGGCGCGCGCCGAACAAACCAAGGCGGACACCGAGTTCCTGGCCCGCGAGCTGGCCGCGCTGCGGCTGGCGGTGGGCGAGGTCGCGACCCGGGACTACCTGCGCCGCGAACTCGACGACCTCAAGCAGATCCTCGCCGAACGCGACGCCCGACAGGACGACGACGGCGAACCCGGTCCATCCCCGAAGGCTCGCCCCGCGCGCAAGTAGCCCGGACACAGCGGACGATCCCCGCGGGTGCCACGGTTCCCCGACACGACCCGTCACCGATATGTAACGTGTGTCACATCGTTCGAGATGTATCCGACGGAACGCTCGGAACGAGGTACGTGAGCGTGGATGCAGGGTTCCTGCAAGGAGGGGTTGTCGAGTGCGTGTGCGTGGAACTGTCGGAGTGTCGGCCCTCGTCCTTGCCGGATTCGTGACAGCAGCGTCATCGATAGGTGGCGTGTTCGAGGCTCCCCCCACCGAGTCCGCGTCGGCCGCGGCGACCCACGACCTGGATCCCACCACCGAGCCTCCGGCCGCGCAGGCCGCCCTCATCCCCACCGTGGGGCTGGTCCCCGCCGCACCCCGGCCCGAGCGTCAACTGCGCACCGCGAAGCCGGCCGCGACGCCGACGATCCCGGACCCGGCGAGCCTGCTGCCCGGCGCCGCGCCGCGCTCGGTCCCGGTCCCCGTGGTGGTCGGCCCGCTCGGCATCCCGGAGATCGTCCTCAACGCCTACCGGTCGGCCGAGCTGACGATGGCGAGCACCCAGCCGGGTTGCGGACTGCAGTGGAACCTCCTCGCCGGCATCGGGAAGATCGAATCCGGCCACGCGGGTGGCGGCCAGACCGACGCGGCCGGCACCACCGTCACACCGATCCTCGGCCCCACCCTCAACGGACACCTGGCCGGCAACGAGATCATCACCGACACCGATCGCGGTCTGCTCGACGGTGATCCGACGCACGACCGCGCCGTCGGGCCGATGCAGTTCATTCCGAGCACCTGGGCGCGCTACGCGTCGGACGGCAACGGCGACGGCGTCGCGGACCCCAACAATGTCTTCGACGCCTCCCTCGCGGCGGCGCGGTACCTGTGTGCCGGCGGCCTCGATCTGAACGACCCGGCCCAGGCGTCGCGCGCCGTGCTGCGCTACAACAACTCGGCCTCGTACATGGCGAACGTCCTCGGATGGTCGGCGGCCTATCGGACCGGCGGAACAGCCGCCCCGTCGGTTCCCGTCACCCCCGCACCGCCCGAGCGGTCCCCCGATTCGGAGGCGGCATCGGTGGCCGCCGTGGCTCCCGAGTCCACGTCGGCCACACCGCCCACCGCACCCGCGGCACCGCCTGCCGAGCAGGTCCCCGCACCTGCGCCCGCGCCCATGCCCCTCCCCGTCATCCCCGGGCTTCCGCCGCTGCCGTGCCTCGTCTTCTGCCCGCCCGCCGCACCGGCGGAGGCACCCGCACCCCCACCGGGCCCGGTCGCATAACGGCGCCGCCTACCATGGGGGCATGGCAGCCCTGAGCGAGACCGCCGTCCGCACCGCACTGTCGCGGGTGCAGGACCCCGAGATCCGTAAACCCATCACGGAACTCGGGATGGTCAAGAGCATCGAGATCGGCGACGACGGCAGTGTCGACATCGGCATCTACCTCACCACCGCGGGTTGCCCGCTGCGTACCGAGATCACCGAACGCGTGACCAAGGCCGTCGCGGACGTCGAGGGCGCGGGCACGATCCGCGTCGACCTCGACGTGATGAGCGACGAGCAGCGGACCGAGCTGCGCCGCTCGCTCCGCGGCGACACCACCGAGCCGGTGATCCCGTTCGCCCAGCCCGGCTCGCTCACCCGCGTCTACGCGGTCGCGTCCGGCAAGGGTGGCGTCGGAAAGTCCAGCGTCACAGTGAATCTCGCTGCGGCCATGGCCGCGAAGGGCCTGTCGGTGGGCGTGCTCGACGCCGATATCTACGGCCACTCCGTGCCCCGCATGCTCGGCACCGATGCCAAGCCCACCCAGGTGGAGCGGATGATCATGCCGCCGCAGTCCCACGACGTGAAGCTGATCTCGATCGCCCAGTTCACCCAGGGCAACACCCCGGTCGTGTGGCGCGGACCGATGCTGCACCGCGCGCTGCAGCAGTTCCTCGCGGACGTCTTCTGGGGCGATCTCGACGTGCTGCTGCTGGACCTGCCGCCCGGCACCGGTGACGTCGCGATCTCCGTCGCACAGCTCATCCCCGGCGCCGAGATCCTCGTCGTCACGACGCCCCAGCAGGCCGCGGCCGAGGTCGCCGAGCGGGCCGGCGCGATCGCGCTGCAGACCCGCCAGCGCATCGCCGGTGTCGTGGAGAACATGTCGTGGATGGAACTGCCCGACGGCACCCGTATGGAGGTGTTCGGCTCGGGTGGCGGGCAGGCCGTGGGGGCCCTACTCGTGTGTACGTGGCGGCCGGTCGGCTACGTGGCGTCCGGGTCGACCGGCGGGCGCTCGTTCGCCGCGAGGGGCGGCGACGAGGGCGCCTGCTTCGACAACGACGGGCCCGTGGACCCGTTCGCGAAGGGCTTGCCGCCGAAGGTCCCGCTGATGATCGAGTCGTCACCGTCGAGCAGGTGCTTGGTGATGACCGCGCGCGGCGTCATGCCGCGCAGCTGGTTGAGGTCGGACAGCGGCTTGCGGAGATCGTCGAACTCCGGTCCCAGCTCGTCCTTGAGTTGCTGGCTGGCGCCGCCCGCGTAGTCCCGGACCTGACGCATCGTCTTGGTGACCCAGCTGACGGCGCCAGGAAGCCGCTCGGGTCCGAGGATCACGAGCGCTGCGATGAGGAGCACCATGAACTCGCCCCAGCCGATGTTGCCAAACACGGGTTCAGAGTACGTGCCCGACGCCGGAATCGCTCGTGTGATCCGCAAATATCACATGCCCGTCACATACTGGACGCTCACATCAGTCCGATGTGGGCGTCACCTGGACGTCGACGAGCCGCCCGGAGCGGACCAGCTGCACCTGAACCTGCTGACCGACCGTCTGGTCGTGCACGGCCACGACCAGCTCGTCGGCGCTCGCCACGGTCCGATCACCGACCTTGACGATCACGTCGCCCTCGACGATGCCGGCTTCCTCCGCCGGACTTCCGGACTGCACGTTGGCGACCTGGGCACCGCTGGTCGCGTCGTTGATGACCGTGCGGGCGTTGACGCCGATCTCCGGATGGTGCATCACGCCGTTGCGGATCAGTTCCTGCGCGACCGCCGTGACGTCGTCGATCGGGATGGCGAAGCCGAGACCCACCGAGCCGCCGCTCTCGGATCGGATCGCCGAGTTGATGCCGATCACGCGGCCCTCCATGTCGACGAGGGGGCCACCCGAGTTGCCGGGGTTGATCGCGGCGTCGGTCTGGACGGCGTCGATCACGGCGTCGGTGTCGGTGCCCTCGCCGCTGAGCCGCACCGGACGCTGGAGTGCGCTCACGATGCCCCGGGTCACGGTCTTGTTCAGACCCAGCGGGGAGCCGACCGCCACGACGTCCTGGCCCACCCGCACGTCGTCGGACCGGCCGAGGTCGGCGACAGTCAGGTTCTCCGCCTCGGTCTTGAGGACCGCGAGGTCGGTCTTGATGTCGCGGCCGACGATCTGCGCCGGCACCTTCGTGCCGTCGGAGAACGTGACGCGGATCGTCGAGTCCCCCGGATTGGTCGCGGCCATCGAGATGACGTGATTGTTGGTGACGACGTAGCCCGCGCCGTCGACGACGACGCCCGAACCGGTTCCGGACTGATCACCCTGTGCCACCTGGATCGACACCACCGACGGCAGGACGGCGTCGGCGACGGTGGCGATCTGCCCCTGCGGGGCGTCTTCGCCGCCGCCGGACTGCGACAGCGTCACCCGATCGCTCGTGAGGGACCCCCGGTCCGACGTGACCGCGGTGGCGATCAGGCCGCCCACCAGGCCGATCGCGAGCGCGGTGGCCGCCAGGGCCACGAGCGCCTTCCGTTCGATGCGTTCGCCCAACAGGACGTCACGGATGCCGAGCTTGGGGGCGTCCGACAGCGGCGCGGGACCGGTGGCGGCCTCGGCTGGAGCGCCGAGCCGGACGGGGGCCTCGGGATCGCGCCACGGATCGCCGTCCGGTGCGTCCTCGGGGACGTCGGGTGGGCCCTCGGGGCCGCGCTGCAGCGAATGTGGCTCACCGGCGGGACGACCGAACGCCTCCGCCATGACCGCGTCGGGCGCACCGAGGCGGAGCGTGGGCGCGCCGGTGGCGCGGTGCTCGGCCTCCGGCACGAAGGAACCGCTCACGCCCGCGGGACGCCCGAACGCGTGTTGTGCCGTGGGGTCGACGTCGGGGCGATACACAGGGCGGGGAGCCAGCCGCGGCCCGTCTTGACGGGCGGAACCCGCGTGCCCGCCGGTGTCCGGGGTGTCGCCGTCAGCCGTCCCCGGCGTGCTCGAATCAGCCGTCACGCGCGCATGTCCCCCTCGTGTGCGTCAGTCACGCATGCCAGTATCACCGATCAGGACAGCGGTGTGCCGGGAGGCACCGTCAGCGGCGCCGACGGAACGGCCAGCGACGGGAAATGTCGCTGTCCCGGTCGAACGAGATGATGCCCGGAGCGGAATCCCGTGCGGGCGTGTCCTCGGGGTCGGGCACGTGACAGCGCGGAATCTGGCTCAGCAGACCGAGCAGGGAACTGGGCATGGCGACCTCGCCGGCATGCCGCAGCGCGATCCGCGCCTGCTGCTGGGCATCGACCTCCGCGGCGCAGTCGGGACACAAGGCCAGGTGCTGGGAGGCACGCAGATACGCATTCATGCGGAGTTCGCCGTCCACGTACGAGGCGATCGCCTCGCTCGCCAGGTGTTCAGTGGAGCCGAACTGACGAGGTCTGCGCGCCTGCGTCATCAAACCCTCCTGCACCACTACCCGACACCGATCTGATCGGAGTCAACCTTCCCATTCGCGGCCAGGTGGTCACGCAATGCCTGTCGTCCGCGATGAATCCTGCTGCGAACAGTACCCAGCTTGACTCCCAGTGTCGCACCGATCTCCTCGTACGACAGTCCCTCGATGTCACACAGGACCACCGCGGCACGGAACTCGGGAGCCAGCGAATCCAGCGCCGACTGCAGGTCGGGTGCCAGACGCGCGTCGTGGTAGATCTGCTCGGGGTTCGGCGAATCCGACGGGACCCGGTCGTAGTCCTCGGGCAGCGCCTCCATCCGGATGCGGTTGCGACGACGCACCATGTCCAGGAAGAGGTTCGTGGTGATCCGGTGCAGCCAACCCTCGAACGTGCCGGGCTGGTAGTTCTGCAGCGACCGGAAGACACGGATGAACGTGTCCTGCGTCAGGTCCTCGGCGTCCTGCGCGTTGCCCGAGAGGCGGTAGGCCAGCCGGTAGACGCGGTCGCCGTGCTCGCGGACCAACTCGTCCCACGACGGCATCGCGGCCCGGTCACCCGTAGCGTCGAACGCGGCCGTGCCGGTCGGTTCGGGGCATTCGACATCGATGCCGACTGCGGACACACCAGAATCTGTGCCCGCCGCGATTCCTTCGGCGGTGTCGGTGGGTGTGCGTTCGGCATTGATCATCAGGATGGGTGGATCCTCCTACTCAGGACCGCTGATCACGAGACACGGGATTGCGGAGGTTCAACTACCGAGAACTCGGAATTGTTCCCACCGCCCGCGAGGAGCGTGATCTTCACGCCGTGCGGTCTAGTCGTCCGGCGTTGCACTCAGCCTGTCGTACCCCGATATGTGCGCACTATGAACAAGCTGAGCGGGGGCTGAGAATTCTGCCGAGGCGAGCCTCGCGATGTCACCGAGGTGGGCCTCACAATGGCGCCGAGGCGAGCCTCGACGGGTCCAGACGAGCGAGCCTCGAGGAATCGGGAACGCGGCGCGGCTAGCCTCTATTGCGTGCACACGAACGCCGAACGGATTCTCACCCACACCGAGGACACGATCCTCGAGGACGAGATGCTGACCACCGCACGGGACCGAGCCGCGGAACTCGGTGCCGAGCCGGTACCTGCGCCGGTCGGTGCCGCACTCGCGCTCTTCACCAGGATGCTCGATGCGAAGACCGTTGTCGAGGTCGGAACCGGCGCCGGCGTCAGCGGGTTGTGGCTGCTCCGTGGCATGCGCGAGGACGGCGTCCTCACCACGATCGACAGCGAACCCGAACATCAGCGTGCCGCCAAGCAGGCGTTCCGAGTGGCCGGCATCGCGCCGTCCCGGACCCGCCTGATCAACGGCCGCGCCCTCGATGTTCTGCCGCGCCTCGCCGATTCGGCCTACGACCTGGTGTTCGTCGACAACTGCCCTGCCGACCACCCGCACTTCGTCCGTGAGGGCGTGCGGTTGCTGCGCCCGGGTGGCGTGATCGTGCTCCACAACGCGCTGCTGGGCGGCCGTGTGGCCGATCCGGGCCAGCGCGATGCCACCACGGTCGCGGTCCGGGAGGCCGCGCGGACCATCGCCGACGACGACCGGCTCACCCGCGTGCTGTTCCCGGTGGGCGACGGTCTGCTCTGCGCCGCCCGGCACTGACGCCCAGGCCACCGGCCTGGACGCGCGGTCCGGCGGCGGCTAGATCCACACGCCCTTTCCGATCGTGACGACGCCGCCGTTGCTGACGGCGAACCGTTGGCGGTCCCGTTCGAGGTCGACACCGATGATCTCGCCCTCGCCGACCACGACGTTCTTGTCGAGGATGGCGCGGCGTACCACGGCACCCTTGCCGACCCGGACGCCGGGCATCAGGACGCTGCCCTCGACGGTGGCGCCGTCCTCGACCATGACGTTGGAGCTGAGCACCGAGTTCCGGACGGTGGCCGCGGACAGGATCGACCCGGCACCGACGACGGACTCCTGTGCCAGTCCGCCCTTGACGAATTTCGCCGGCGCCAGGTTCTCGGCACCGCCCCGGATCGGCCAGCGCCGGTTGTAGAGGTTGAACACCGGATGGACGGAGACGAGGTCCATGTGCGCGTCGTAGAACGCGTCGATGGTGCCCACGTCCCGCCAGTACCCGCGGTCACGGTCCGTCGCGCCGGGGACCACGTTGTTCTTGAAGTCGTAGACCGACGCGAGCCCGGCGTCGACGAGCGCCGGAATGATGTCGCCGCCCATGTCGTGGTCGGAATCGGAGTTCTCGGAGTCGGCGCGGATCGCGTCGACGAGAACCTTCGTGGTGAAGACGTAGTTGCCCATCGAGGCGAACGTCACATTGGGGTCGTCGGGCGTTCCCGGCGGGTGTGCGGGCTTCTCGAGGAACTGGGTGATCCGGCCGGTCTCGTCGCTGTCGATGCATCCGAACGCGAACGCTTCGCTGCGCGGTACCCGGATCCCGGCGACGGTGACCCCCGCGCCCGAGTCGATGTGATGCTGCACCATCTGCTCGGGATCCATCCGGTACACATGGTCGGCACCGAAGACGACGATGTACTCGGGATCCTCGTCGTAGACCAGGTTGAGGGATTGGAAGATCGCGTCGGCGCTGCCCGTGTACCAGCGGGGGCCCAACCGCTGCTGCGCAGGTACCGGGGTGATGTACTCGCCGGCGAATCCGGACAGCCGCCACGTCTGCGAGATGTGCCGGTCGAGGGAATGCGACTTGTACTGGGTGAGCACGCAGATCCGTAGGTACCCCGCATTCACCAGATTGCTGAGCACGAAGTCGATGAGGCGGTAGGCGCCACCGAAGGGGACTGCGGGCTTGGCGCGGTCAGCGGTGAGCGGGTACAAGCGCTTACCCTCGCCACCGGCGAGCACGATCCCGAGCACATGGGGCTGACTCCTCACACCCGTCAACCTATCGGCCAGCCCCGACCGCCGCCAGCATTGCCCCGAACAGGCGGGGTCGTGCTGGCCGGAACGGGTTCCGGCGGTTACGTTTAGCCGGTGCGGGTCGCGATGATGACGAAGGAGTACCCCCCGGAGATCTACGGTGGCGCCGGTGTCCACGTCACCGAACTGGTCACCCACCTGCAGCGGCTGTGCGATGTCGACGTGCACTGCATGGGTGCGCCCCGCGACGGTGCGTTCGTCCACGGCCCCGATCCCGCCCTCGCCGGCGCCAATCCGGCCCTGAGCACCCTGTCGGCCGAACTGCGGATGGCGTACGCCGTGGGCGGCGCCGACGTCGCGCACTCGCACACTTGGTACACCGGTCTCGCCGGGCATCTGGCGGGCGAACTCTACGACGTCCCGCACATCGTCACCGCGCACTCCCTGGAGCCGCGGCGGCCGTGGAAAGCCGAGCAGCTCGGTGGCGGCTACCGGGTGTCATCGTGGTCCGAGCGCAACGCGATGGAGCACGCCGACGCGGTGATCGCGGTCAGCGCGGGCATGCGTGCCGACGTCCTCGACACGTATCCGGCGATCGATCCGGCCCGGGTGCACGTGGTGCACAACGGCATCGACGCCGGCGCGTGGTATCCCGGTCCGGCCGAGCCGAACGCCGTCTCGGTGCTGGCGACACACGGCATCGATCCCGCGCGGCCCATCGTGGTCTTCGTCGGACGGATCACCCGGCAGAAGGGGCTCGGCCATCTGGTCGCCGCGGCACACGACTTCGACCCGGCGATCCAGCTGGTGTTGTGCGCGGGTGCACCCGACACCGCCGAGTTGGCCGCGGAAACCGAGGCGGCCGTCGCGCGCCTCACCGCGCGACGCGGCGGGGTCTTCTGGATCCGGGACATGCTCCCCACCACGCAGGTGCGGGAAATGCTCTCCGCCGCGACGGTATTCGTGTGCCCGTCGGTGTACGAACCGTTGGGGATCGTGAACCTCGAGGCCATGGCGTGCGAAACCGCGGTGGTCGCCTCCGACGTCGGCGGGATTCCCGAAGTGGTGGAGGACGGCGTCACCGGTCGGCTGGTCCACTACAACTCGTACGAGCCGGGGGCGTTCGAGCACGCGCTTGCGGCAGCCGTCAACGAGGTGGCGACCGATCCGGACCGAGCCGCGGAGATGGGGCGGGCGGGCCGGCTGCGGGCGACGGCGGAGTTCTCGTGGGCCCGTATCGCGCAGCAGACCCTGGACGTCTACACCGAGGTCCTCGACCGCCGATAGGTCGAGACGACCACCGATGCCGTCACCGGGAACGGTTGGGGCAGCGCCGCGATCGCATCGGTTCGGCGCTCGGCCGTGAGATGACGGGCGGACGGCCCCATTCCCACGAGGTTCTCGAGATCCCGGTGCGAGAGCATCATCCGGGTCTCGACGGGCGTGCGGTGAACCCGTTCGAACCGTCCGGCGACGGTCTCTCCCAGCCGCTCGACCTTGCGGTCGTCGACCCTGACCATGCCGAGCAGCTCCACGAGCTCGACGAGGTGCCGGTCCGTGGGTGTGAGCACGACGAGGGTGCCCCCGTCCGTCAGAACCCGGTCGATCTCGGCGGCGTTGCGCGGCGCGAAGATCGAGAGGACATGAGTGAGGGCGGCGTCCTGCACGGGCAGTTGCCGCCACACATCGGCGACGACGGCGGCGGCACGCGGATGCGCCCGGGCCAGTCGCCGCGCCGCGGGCTTGGAGACGTCGAGCCCGATGCCCTGCGCGGACGCCGACGCGTCCAGGACGCGGGCGAGATAATGCCCGGTGCCGGCACCGATCTCGAGGATGCGGGGATCGACACCGTCGTCCGTCGTCTGCACGACGGCCTCGGCGACCGCGGTCATGAGCGGGTCGAAGTGCCCTGCGTCGAGGAAATCGCAGCGCGCAGCGATCATCTCGGGGCTGTCCCCGGTGAACTTGGTCGCGGCACCGGTCAGCAACGTGACGTATCCCTGCCGCGCGATGTCGAAGCTGTGGCCACGCGCGCACACCAGGGCACGATCGGCCAGATCCAACTCGTCGCCGCACTGCGGGCACGCGAGTAGCGCGCACACATCCGCCAGCACCTGTACCGCCGTGCCCTTTCCGGAGATCACCCGTTCGTCCGATCACGCATCAACGTCTCCGGCCGGGTCGTCTTGCCGACCCGGCCGGAACGCCGAAGAGGGTTGATCCGCTAGCTGGTGACACCCTTGAGTTCGTCCCCGAGCGCTGCTGCTTCCTCCGGGGTGAGTTCGACGACCAGACGTCCACCGCCCTCGAGTGGAACCCTCATGACGATTCCTCGTCCCTCTTTGGTTGCCTCGAGGGGACCGTCCCCGGTCCGGGGCTTCATGGCCGCCATCCTCTGCTCCCTCCAAATCTGCGCCGGACTTTTCTAGCGCCTCGGGTTACCGTGGATACCTCGCCAGCAATTAGCGAGGCTCTGGAGTCCATTCTTCCCTATCGAGTGGGTTGCCGGGAAGCTGAGGCACAAAACCACCCGAATCAGACAGCGTCACAGGCCGGGTTCCACCCAGCACGCCGCGATGTGGTCGTCGACCATCCCGGTGGCCTGCATGAGCGCATATGCCGTGGTAGGGCCCACGAAACGAAAGCCCCGACGTTTCAGTTCCTTGGCCATCGAGGTGGACTCGGGCGTGACCGCCGGAACATCGTCGACTCGCTCGAACCGCCGCGCGCGCCGCGGCGGTTCGAACGACCACAACAGCGTGTCGAGATCGGTGTCGGCCAAATCCAGGACCGCACGGGCATTGCCGATCACGGCCTCGATCTTCGCCCGGTTCCGGACGATCCGTGCGTCGCCCAGCAAGCGGTCGACGTCGGACTCCGTGTAGGCCGCGACGATCTCGGGGTCGAAGTCCGCGAACGCGTCCCGGAACGCCGGCCGCTTGCGCAGGATGGTGATCCAGGACAGCCCCGACTGGAACGCCTCGAGGCACAGCCGCTCGAACAATTCGTCGCGGCCGTGCAGCGGCTGCCCCCACTCGAAATCGTGGTAGTCGCTGTAGATTCGGGAGCCGTCGGTGTCGGTGGCCCAGGGGCAACGCACCCGCTCTTCCGGCGGTGCGCCGACGTCGATCCCGACGGCGCTCACCGCTCCGGCTCCGCACTGTCGGACCCGTCCGCGGCCTCGCCGCGATCGGCCGGCGCAGGGCCTACCCGAGTCTCCAATTGCGCTCTCAGGGAATCGATCTCCCGACCGAGACGGTCGAGCGCCCAGTCCACCTCACTCGCCTTGTACCCGCGCAGCGTCTGCTGGAATCGGAGCGCGCGCACGTCGGAGCCGGTGACGCCCTCGGCGGGGAGCACCGTCGCGGTGGTGCCGGCCGGCAGCGGCGGCAACTCCTCGGAACGGCCGAACACCATGCTCGCGGCGAAGTACAGCAGGCCACCGACCAGCACCATGATCAACAGGTACAGAAGGACCGTCAGCATGCCCCGATACTGTCACGAACCACCGACAGGAACGTCGCCGCGCGCGGCAGTCAGGGACGGATCGTGTTCATCGGCGGCCGATCGGTGAGCGCGACGTCGGTCCGGGCGGGCACGAACGAGTCTCCGTCCACCAGGAACTGGGTCAGACCGCCGCCGGTGTCCTCGACACCGCACCGGCGCAGCATCGTGCCGATGATCTGGCGGCTCATCACGCCGAGTTCGGACAGCGGCCGGTTCCGGTGCTTGCGCACACCCAGATTGACCTGGCCGATCGCGCCGAGCCCGAGACGGTCGTAGGTGTCGAGCAGCAGCCCGATCTCGACGCCGTAGCCGGGCGCGAACGGCACCGACGACAGCAGCTCACGCGTGCCGGCGTACTCGCCACCGAGCGGCTGCAGGACGCACGTCAGTTCGGGACGCAGCGCCGCGAGCATCGGCCGGGCCACCAGTTCGGTCACCCGCCCTCCGCCGTTGGCGTCCTCGGTGCCGCTGACCCGCAACGGACGTCGGTAGTAGCCCTTGACCAGATGGATCCCGTCGACCGTGAGCAGCGGACCCAGCAGCTTGGGGACGAACGCCGGATCGGGCTCGACCAGGTCGGAGTCGACGAAGGCGATGAGGTCACCGGTGCTCGCGGCGATGGAACGCCACAGCACCTCGCCCTTGCCCGGCACCGGAGCGAGTCCCGGGACGGCGTCCTCCCGGCTGATCACCGTCGCCCCGGCGGCCGCGGCGCGCTCGGCCGTCGCGTCGCACGAGCCCGAGTCCAGGACGATCAGCTCGTCGACGAGTCCGCCCAGCAGCGGGTGGATGGTGTCGACGACACCGGCGACCGTCTTCTCCTCGTTGAGGGCCGGCAGCACCACCGACACGGTGCGCCCGGCCTTGGCCCGCTCGAGTTCCGCGATGCTCCAGACCGGGTGGTCCCAACTGTTGGCGTCCGTCCAGGTGCGCGACGCTTCGGTGATGCTCATGCCAACCCCCGTACGGTGCGGACGGGTTGCCTGGTTCCCATGATCGCGGCGACCATGTCGACCACACGCCGGGTCGAGGCAACCTCGTGGACGCGGAATACGCGGGCCCCACCGGCGGCCGCCAGAGCAGTCGCCGCCAGGGTTCCCTCCAACCTCTCGGCCAGTTCCACACCCAGAGTCTCCCCGATGAAGTCCTTGTTGCTGAGCGCCATCAGCACGGGCCATCCGGTCTTAACGAGATCTTCCACGCGACGCAACAATTCGAGCCCGTGAAAGGTGTTCTTCCCGAAATCGTGGGTGGGATCGATCAGGATCGAGTCCGCCCGCACCCCCAGCCGCGACGCGTGTTCGGCCGCGGCGACCACCTCGCCGACGACGTCGGCGACCACGTCGGTGTAGCGGACGCGGTGCGGGCGCGTGCGCGGTACCGCTCCCCCGGTGTGCGAGCAGACGATCCCGGCACCGAGTTCGGCCGCGACCTCCACCAGTTCGGGGTCGGCCCCCGCCCACGTGTCGTTGATCAGGTCGGCACCCTCACCGCACGCGAGTCGGGCGACCTCGCTGCGCCACGTGTCCACGCTGATGATCACGTCCGGGTAGCGCGCCCGGATCGCCTCCACGAACGGCACCACGCGGCGCGTCTCCTCCGCGGCGTCGACGAGCGCGCCGGGGCCCGCCTTCACGCCCCCGATGTCGACGAGATCGGCACCCTCCGCGACCGCGCGATCGACCGCCGCCATCGCCGCCTCGTCCGAGAACGTCGCACCGCGGTCGTAGAAGGAGTCCGGGGTGCGGTTGACGATCGCCATCACGAGGGCGCGATCGGTCACGACCGGCCTGCCACACAGGGTGGGCAGGACGTGTCCGGGGGCCGAGACGGCCGAGTCGTCGCCGGAGGCGGGGCGCGGTGCCATGCCCCCATAGTCGCATGAGCGGGAGGACGTTACGCCCGGGGAGCATTGCCCTCGGCGACATCACGCACGTATCCGTCGTATGCGGGCCGGTAACCCTCACCCCGGCCGGCGAGCACGTACAGCTCGTCGACGGTCGACGAGTACCCCTCCTCGCGCAGTTCCACCTTGCGGCTCTTGAAAGTCGACGTCGTCTCGAGCGAGTCGACGACACGCACGAACAGGGGGATCGCGTACGCCGGCAGCCGGGTGTACAGCTCCTCGGCGAGCCGAACGCCGTCGAGCGCGTGACCCGAGCGCACCGTCACCGCCGCCATCCCCGCCTTGCCGTCCGTGCCGGGCACCGCGACGCCGTACACCACCGACTGCTCGATCGCGGGGTGCGCGGACAGCGCCCCCTCCACCTCGGTGGTCGCGACGTTCTCGCCCTTCCACCGGAACGTGTCACCCAGACGGTCCACGAACGCGACGTGCATGAAGCCCTGGCTGCGCACGAGATCGCCGGTGTCGAACCAGCAGTCGCCGTCCTTGAATCCGTCCCGCACCAGCTTCTTCTCGCTGGCCTCCGGGTCGGTGTAGCCGTCGAACGGCGCCCGATCGGTCACCTTCGACAGCAGCAGCCCCACCTCGCCGGTGCCGACGCGCCGCAGCCTCCCCTTCGGGTCGCGGCGCGCACGCCCGGTCTCGGGGTCGAACTCCACCACCGCGTACGGCAGCGGGCACACCCCTGCGGTGCGGTCGACGCCGAGGGCGTTGACGAACGCGATGTTGCACTCGCTGGCGCCGTAGAACTCGGCGACTCGCTCGATGCCGAAGCGCTCGGTGAACTCGGTCCAGATCTCCGGCCGGAGCCCGTTGCCGACCATCAGGCGGATTCCGTTGTCGCGGTCGTTCGCCCTGGGCGGCTGGTTGAGGAGGTACCGGCAGACCTCACCGATGTAGACGAACGCGGTGGCCCGGTTGGCCTTCGCGTCGTCCCAGAACCGGGAGGCGGAGAAGGTGCGTCCGATCGCGATCGCGGCTCCGGCGGAGAGCACCGACGACAGCGACACCGTCAACGCGTTGTTGTGGTACAGCGGCAACGCACAGTACAGAGTGTCGTTGCGGCGCAGTCGAACTCCCATCGCGCCCAGCCCGGACATGCTCTTGAGCCACCGGAAGTGGCTCATCAGGCTGGCCTTCGGCAATCCGGTCGTGCCCGAGGTGAAGATGTAGAAGGCACGCTCCGTGCCCCGGATGTGCTCGCACACAGCGGGGTTCGACGAGTCCGCATCCTGCGCGAGTCGGTCCAGATCGACTGCGGCCAACACAGCCTTCGCGTGCACCTCGCTCCCCAGTGAGGCGATCGCCTCGCCGCACTCCTCCCCCACCACCAGCACCCGGCTGTCCAGCACGGACAGGCTGTGCGCCAGCACATCGGCGCGCTGATTGTGGTTGAGCATGCCCGCGACCGCGCCGAGTTTGACCACCGCCAGGGTCAGCAGCAACGTCTCGGGCCGGTTCTTCATGAGAATCCCGACGACGTCGCCGCGCCGGACGCCGTGCCGTACGAGGACGTCGGCGTAGCGGTTGACCCGAGAATTGGCATCCCCGTAGCCGATCGACTCGCCTTCGAAGCGAATGAACGGCTGATCCGGCTGGCGGCGGGCCAGTTCCTGGAACACCCGGCCGATCGACTCGCGCGACTCCGGCTTGCGGGTCATCCCCAGCGCCCCGCGCGCCAGGCTGGGGAGTTCGGTCGCCATCCGCGGCAGTTGCAGCGCGAGCTGCACGAGACTGATCGTCGAAGCGGTGGCGTCTGAACTCATCGGCATCCTTGTCGGAAGGGGCAGGGAGGGTCGAAAGGGGACGTTTCTTACTCCACAGTAACCTTTACGACCCGCCCCCGGAACCCCTCGACAGGAACCGTTTTCAGCGCACGCAGGCGTCCAGCGCGGATTCGACGTCGCCCGTGACGATCAGCCCGTCAAGTGCACGCTGCGCGACGAACCCCTGACCGCGCAGCCCCTCGAGCCAGTGCAGCAGTCCGCGGAAGTGGTCGACGGGATCGAGCATCACCACCGGCTTCTCGTGCATACCGAGGTATCCGGCGGTCCAGGTCTCGAACAGTTCCTCGAGGGTGCCGATCCCACCGGGCAGCGTGATGAATGCGTCGGCGCGGTCCTCCATGATGCGCTTGCGTTCACGCATCGTGTCGGTGACGATCAGCTCGTCGGCGTCGACGTCCGCAACCTCCTTGTGCACCAGCGCCTTCGGGATGACGCCGACGGTCCACGCGCCCGCTTCGCGGGCCGCGGTCGCGACGGCGCCCATCATCGAGACGTTGCCGCCGCCGGATACCAACTGCCATCCCCGGCGGCCGATCGCCGTGCCCACCTCGGATGCCAGCTGGAGGAACTGCTGATCCACGGGCCCCGACGCGCAGTACACGCAGACGCTGAACTTCTTGTCGCTCGTGCTCACCACTCGTCCTCGTCTCCCAGCAGTGCCGCCTCGTCCACGCCGTGCTGCGACTCGACGACGATCCGGACCGCCTCCTCGACACTGTCGGTGACATGGATGAGATCGGCGTCCCCGGGCGAGATCTTCCCGGTCCGCTCGAGAGTGCCGCGGACCCAGTCGATCAGCCCGCCCCAGAACTCCGTGCCGATCAGCACGATCGGGAACCGGGTGATCTTGCGGGTCTGCACCAGCGTCAGCGCCTCGAACAGCTCGTCGAGAGTGCCGAATCCGCCGGGAAGGCAGATGAACGCCTGCGAGTACTTCACGAACATCGTCTTACGCGCGAAGAAGTAGCGGAAGTTGATGCCGAGATCGACCCACTCGTTGAGTCCCTGCTCGAACGGCAACTCGATGCCGAGGCCGATCGAGTATCCGCCGGTCTCGCTGGCGCCGCGGTTGGCGCCCTCCATGACACCGGGTCCGCCGCCGGTGATGATCGCGAATCCGGCCGCCGCGAGCGCCGTGCCGAGTTCGCGCGCGGCGGCGTACTCGGAGGTGCCCTCCCCCGTCCGGGCCGACCCGAACACGGTCACGGCGCGCGGCACCTCGGCGAGCGCGCCGAAGCCCTCGATGAACTCGCTCTGGATCCGCAGTACCCGCCACGGATCGGTGTGCACCCAGTCCGTAGGCCCGCGCTGGTCGAGGAGCCGCTGGTCGGTGGTGGTCGCCTCCACCTTGCGGTCGCGCCGCAACATGATCGGACCGCGGTGTTTCACCGAGGAACTACTGCGCCGGGCGGCCCCGGTCTTCCTGTCTGGTGCCATGCGGGCAAGGCTAGCCGTTCACCCGCGGCGCACACCTACGCGCTGAGGTACCCGCGCAGCACCCGCGTGACGTCGGTGATCTGCTCCACCGGGACGTGCTCGTCCCGCTTGTGCGCCAGGTTGGGATCGCCGGGACCGTAGTTGACCGCGGGGATACCGAGCGCCGAGAACCGGGATACGTCGGTCCAGCCGTACTTGGCGCGATACTGCCCGCCGGCGGCCTCGATCAGCGCCGCGGCCGCGGGGTTCGACAGACCCGGCAACGCGCCGGGCGAGCTGTCGGTGACCTCGAAGCCGAGCTCGAGACCGCCGAGCGCCGACGGCTCGAACACCTCGCGCACGTGCTCGACGGCCTGCTCCACGCTGCGGTCGGGCGCGAAGCGGAAGTTGACGTCCATCTCGGCGGCGTCGGGCACGACGTTGCCCGCGACCCCGCCCGCGATCCGCACCGCGGACAGCCCCTCCCGGTAGACACAGCCGTCGATGTCCACGGACCGCGCCTCGTACGCCGACAACCGGTCCAGCACCGGGGCGAACTTGTGGATCGCGTTGTCGCCGAGCCACGATCGCGCCGAATGCGCGCGCACACCCGACGTCGTCAGGCGCACCCGCAGCGTGCCCTGACACCCCGCCTCGATGAACCCGGCCGTGGGCTCGCCGAGGATCGCGACGTCCGCGGCCAGCCACTCGGGCAGGTCACGCTCGATGCGTCCGAGCCCGTTGTACTGCGCGGCGATCTCCTCGCAGTCGTAGAACACCAGCGTCAGATCGTGCGCGAAGTCGGAGATCGTCGCGGCCAGGTGCAGGAAGACCGCGTCGCCGGACTTCATGTCGACGGTGCCGCAGCCGTGCAGCAGGTCGCCCCGCTCGTCGGTCGTGCGCCGGCTCGGAACGTTGTCGGCGATCGGCACGGTGTCCAGGTGACCGGCGAGCATGACCCGGCTCGGCAGCCCGCGGGCGGTGCGGGCGAGCACCGCGTTGCCGCTGCGGATCACCTCGAACCCGGATGTCTGTTCGCGCAGCGCGGCCTCGACGGCGTCGGCGATGACGCCCTCGTCCTGCGACACGCTGGGGATGTCCACGAGCGCGGTGGTGAGGTCGATGGGGTCGGCGTGCAGATCGAGGATGCTCACGGCTTCCAGGTTAGGTGCCCTGTCCACCAGGGCACCCGACCGGTCGGAACGCGCGGTCGGGATCACAATCGGCTCACCGCCCCGGACGGCCTCGCACACCTCGCGTAACCTGTGCACCCGTGAGTGCACAGGGAGCATCTGCAGTAGGCGTCGCCAACGTGACCGAGTCGGGCACGGTTCTCGACACCTGGTACCCGGCCCCCGAGCTGGGCGAGTACGAGGGCGGCACCGTCGCCGGAACCGTCGCGCTCGAGGGCACCGACATTCCGTCGGACCTCGCTCTGCTCGCCGGCCACGACGAAGCCCGTGAGGTCAAGCAGGTCGTGGTGCGCACCACGATCACGGACCTGTCCGCGCCGCCGGTCGACGCGCACGACGTCTACCTGCGTCTGCACCTCCTGTCGCACCGCCTGGTGCAGCCGCACGGCGTCAACCTCGACGGCCAGTTCGGTCTGCTCGCGAACGTGGTGTGGACCAACTTCGGCCCGTGCGCCGTGGACGGCTTCGAGCTGGTCCGCTCGCGGCTGCGGATCCGCGGCGCGGTCACCGTGTTCGGTGTCGACAAGTTCCCGCGCATGGTCGACTACGTCGTCCCGGCCGGTGTGCGCATCGCCGACGCCGACCGCGCCCGCCTGGGTGCCCACCTGGCGAGCGGCACCACCGTCATGCACGAGGGCTTCGTGAACTTCAACGCCGGCACGCTCGGCAGCTCGATGGTCGAGGGCCGCATCTCCGCGGGCGTCGTCGTCGGTGACGGCTCCGATGTCGGTGGTGGCGCCTCGATCATGGGCACGCTGTCCGGTGGCGGCAAGCAGGTCATCTCCGTCGGCGAGCGCTGCCTGCTCGGCGCCAACGCCGGCCTGGGCATCTCGCTCGGCGACGACTGCGTCGTCGAGGCGGGCCTCTACATCACCGCCGGCACCAAGGTCACCGGCCCGGACGGCACCGTCGTCAAGGCCGCCGACCTGAGCGGCCAGTCGAACATCCTGTTCCGTCGCAACTCCGTCTCCGGCGCCGTCGAGGTGGTGCCGTGGAAGGGCACGGGCGTGGAACTGAACGCAGCACTGCACGCCAACGACTGATCCGCAGCTTGTGAGCTCCACCGAAACCCCAGTCCGATTAGGGCACGGCCTCAAGGTCCGTCATCTGACGATGATGGGCCTGGGGTCGGCCATCGGCGCCGGTCTCTTCCTCGGGACCGGCGTCGGGATCGCGAAGGCCGGCCCCGCGGTCCTGATCTCCTACGTGATCGCCGGTTTCGTCGTGGTGTGCGTCATGCGCATGCTCGGCGAGATGGGCGCCGCGCTGCCGGCGAGCGGATCCTTCTCGCACTACGCGCGCATCGGCATCGGCGAATGGGCCGGCTTCGTCATGGGCTGGCTGTACTGGTTCATGCTGATCATGGTGCTCGGCGCCGAGATCACGGGCGCCTCGGCGATCGTCAACGACTGGATGCCCGGTGTGCCGCAGTGGGTGATCGCCCTCGTCTTCGTGACGTTCTTCGCGGTCGTCAATCTCGCCAAGGTCAGCAACTTCGGCGAATTCGAGTTCTGGTTCGCGGCCCTCAAGGTCGCCGCCATCATCGGTTTCCTCGTCGTCGGTGTGCTGCTCGTCTTCGGCCTGCTCCCGGACACCGATCCGGTCGGATTCACGAACCTGCTCGGTGAGGGCGGATTCATGCCCAACGGATTCGCGGGTATCGCGGCGGGCCTGCTGGTCGTGGCATTCGCGTTCGGCGGCATCGAGATCGTCACGATCGCCGCGGCCGAGTCCGAGGACCCCGAGCGCTCGATCGCCACGGCCGTCCGCACCGTCATGTGGCGGATCAGCGTCTTCTACATCGGCGCGATCGGCATCATGGTCCTGGTCCTGCCGTGGAACGATCCCGGCCTGCAGGACGGCCCCTTCGTCGCCGTGCTCGAGCGGGCCAATCTCCCGTACGTCTCCGGCCTGATGGAACTGGTCGTGGTGATCGCGCTGCTGTCCGCGTTCAACGCGAACGTCTACGGCACCTCCCGGATGGCGTTCTCGCTCGCCCGGCGGAACGACGGCCCGGCACCGCTCGCGAAGCTCTCGACGACCGGCGTGCCCACCAATGCGGTGGTGCTGTCGGTGTTCTTCGGCTTCGTCAGTGTCCTGCTGAACTGGCTGCTGCCCGACGACCTGCTCGGCATCCTGCTCAACGCGGTCGGTGCGGCGCTGCTGGTGATCTGGGTGTTCATCGTCATCTCGCACCTTCGGCTGCGGCCGCAGCTCGAGCGCGAGGGCAAGCTCACCGTGAAGATGTGGCTGTTCCCGTACCTGAGCTACCTCACGCTGGCACTGCTCGCCGCGTTCGCCGTGCTGATGATGTTCGACGACGACGCCCGCGACCAGTTGATCGCCACGGCGGGGCTGTTCCTCCTCATTCTGCTGCTGTCGGTGATCAATTCGCGCCGCCGGGCGCGGAAGGACGCGGCCGTCGAGGACCCCGCGATCTAGGTCGCGAGAACGGGCACACCGGACGCTCCTGCGGCGTAGGGTCGGCGCACAATCGCCCCCGGGACCGTAGGAGATCCGTTGAGCTTCATCCTCGTCGAACGGCCGCGCGAGAACGTGGCGCTGGTGACCCTCAACCGTCCGGAACGCATGAACGCGATGGCGTTCGACGTCATGGTCCCGTTCAAGGAATCGCTCGAGGCGATCAGCAGCGACAACTCGGTGCGCGCCCTCGTGCTGACCGGGGCGGGCCACGGCTTCTGCTCCGGCGCCGACCAGACGTCCGCGGGCAGCCCGCCCCACATCGACGGGCTCACCCGACCGTCGATCGCGCTGCGGTCGATGGAGATGCTCGACGACGTCGTGCTCACGCTGCGCCGCATGCACCAGCCGGTGATCGCGGCGGTCAACGGCGCCGCGATCGGTGGCGGCTTCTGTCTGTCGATGGCGGCGGACATCCGGCTGGCCGCGCCGGAGGCGTACTTCCGGGCGGCCGGCATCAACAACGGTCTGACCGCGAGCGAGCTGGGCCTGAGCTACCTGCTGCCCCGCGCGATCGGATCGTCGCGCGCGTTCGAGATCATGCTCACCGGCCGGGACATCGACGCCGACGAGGCCGCACGGATCGGACTGGTGTCGCGCATCGTCGCGCAGGAGGATCTACTGGACGACGCGTTCGACCTGGCGCAGCGGATCGCGTCGTTCTCCCGCCCCGGCATCGAGCTGACCAAACGAACGCTGTGGTCGAGCCTGGATGCGTCGTCGATGGCGCAACACATGAACCAGGAGGGACTCGGGCAGCTGCTCATCCGGCTGATGACCGACAACTTCGAGGAGGCGACCCTCGCACGGCGCGAGAAGCGGGATCCGGTCTTCCGCGACGCCAGGTAGGTTCCGCCGCGACAGAAGGATGCCACCTAGGGCATGTCTGAAAAATGACCAGCCCTGGCGCTAGGTGTCTTCAACACCGTCCTCACCCCGCTGCAGCAGGACCACTCCGTGGTGTTCCCGGGCGCGGTACGGCCTGCTGCAACGTGGCGGCGACCCATCCAAGGGCCGCCAGGGG